>CAIYQJ010000280.1 GCA_903928275.1 uncultured Chloroflexota bacterium | reverse complement strand
GAGGCCGATCGTCCGTACCTCGCCGCGGTGCTCGGCGTCATCGTCCTCGCCGTCGCCGGCGTCGTCCCGTTCGTGACCGCGATCGCCACGCTGTTCGGCTTCGGGGGTCTGCTCCTGGCAGCGTGGCGGACCCTCCGCCGCGAGGTGGCACCGGCGAGCGATGCGGCCGCGGCCGGCGACGCCGGCGCGCCGATGACCGCCCCGAGCGCGAGCTGACACCCCGCGACCCGAGAGGAGATGGATCCATGACACTGCTGCGGGACCTCGGACGCCGGAAGCTGCGGACGAGCCTCACGATCCTCGGGATCACGATCGGCATCTGGGCGCTCGTCGTCTTCGGATCGATGGCCAACAAGATCAACGCCCTCGTGGCCGGCGGGAGCGAGTTCTACACCGGCAAGGTGACCGTGTCAGCCGCGGGCGGGCAGATGGGCTTCGGCAACCCGCTCTCGATCGACGCGGCCGACCGCGTCGCGCGCCTCCCCGGCGTCGGCGCGGTCGTCCCGGGCGTGAACATGCTGCTGTCCGACCAGATGACCGGCGTCTCGTTCGGGATGCCCCAGATGATCGAGGGCCAGGTCGCGGGCGCCGACCGTGGCCGCGAGACGTTCACGCTTCACTACGCGAGCGGGCGCGCCCTCACGTCGGCCGACGAGGGCTCGAACGTCGCGGTCCTCGGCTCCGACCTCGCGCGCCAGGGCGACACGCGCGTGAGCGACACGATCACCCTGCGCGGCGAGACGTTCCGGGTCGTCGGGATCCTGGAGCCGACCCTGACGGCTCCCGACGGCGCCGCGATGATCCCGCTCGCGGCCGCGCAGCGTCTCTTCGTCCGCTCGCTGCCCTCGCTCGTCTCCGCGAAGCTGGACCCGGCGACGGTCGTCACGGGCATCACGATCTACCCGTCGCCCGGCACGACGGCGGAGACGGTCGCCGCGGAGATCCGAGCCGCCTCGCCGGACCTCGCGGTCATGACCGGCGCGGACTTCGACCGGCAGATCGGGTCGGCGACCGCGATCCTGAACTCGATCCTCGTGGGGATCGCGCTCATCAGCCTCGCCGTGGGCGGCCTCTCGGTCATCAACACGATGGCGATGTCCGTCGCCGAGCGGACCCGCGAGATCGGCATCAAGCGCGCCATCGGCGGCGGCCGGCGGCGGATCGTCCGTGAGCTCGTCACCGAATCGGCGGTCATCGGGTTCCTCGGCGGTGCCGTGGGCCTGGCGCTCGGCGCGGCGCTCGTCCTCGTCGTGAACGAGGCCGGGCGGTCGTCGGGCACCCTCCTGTTCCAGCTGACGCCCGGCACGGCGCTCACCGCGGTGGCCTTCTCGACCGTCCTCGGCGCCGTCGCCGGGCTCGTCCCCGCCCTCCATGCCGCGCGGCTCGACCCGGTCGCCGCGCTCCGCTACGAATGACACCCCCGCACACGACTGGAGATCGGACCATGGCACCGACGGCGCTGCTCGAGGGCACGAACCTGCGCAAGACCTACCGGCTCGGCGGGCACACCACCGTGGACGCCCTGCGCGGCGTCGACGTGACGATCGACCAGGGCGAGATGGTCGCGATCATGGGACCGTCCGGGTCGGGCAAGAGCACCCTCATGCACATCCTGGGCCTTCTCCATGCCCCCGACCCCAACCACGGCCCACGGCCGGAGCTCCGGTTCGACGGGCGGGACATGGTGTCGCTCGGTGAGGGCGAGCGGACGCGGATCCGGGCCCGCCGGATGGGATTCGTCTTCCAGGACTTCAACCTCGTCCCCACGCTGACCGCGCTGGAGAATGTCATGCTCGCGTGCGACTACGCGGGGATCCGCGGCGCGGCCGCCAGGACCGCGGCGCGGGAGGCGCTCGACCTCGTGGGCCTCGCGGACCGGGGCGACCATCGTCCGACGGAGCTGTCCGGGGGCGAGCAGCAGCGAGCGGCGATCGCCCGGGCGCTGGTCAACAGGCCTTCGCTCGTCCTGGCCGACGAGCCGACCGGCAACCTGGACTCGGAGCGCTCGGCCGAGGTGCTCGCGCTCCTCCGCCGCTTCAATGTCGAGCACGGCCAGACGCTCGTCCTCGTCACGCACGACGAGGAGGTGGGCGCCGCCTGCGACAGGGTCGTGCGCATGCGCGACGGCCGCGTCCGCGACCAGGCGGCCGCCGTCATCGTCCGGGCGACGGAGCCGGCGCCGCGCGCCGTTGCCGCGGTCGCGTAGTCGCGCCTGGGGGGCCCGGACGGATGGTAGGGTCGACGCGATGAGCGCAGCCACGAGCATCCCTGGACCTGCCCCGGCACCCCCGGGGCAGCGGGGCCTGGTCCGGAGCTTCCTCCTGTCGCCACTGGACGCGGCGAGCTGGCGGGCGACGCTCGCGATCGTGCTCGGGTTCGGGATCTCGATCCTCGCGATCGTCCTGCTGAGCGCCCTCTTCTCGACCGGCGGGTCGCTCCTCATCTGGATCGTCGGCATCCCCATCATCGGCCTGGGCATCGAATGCAGCCGCCTCTTCGCTCGCGTCGAGCGCTGGCGGATGACGTTCGTGGACGGGCGTCCCCTGACGCCGCACGCCTATGCGCCGCTGGGCTGGCCGCCGCGCAGCCCGTACGGGACATGGACCCGTCGGTGGGCCGAGGCGCAGTTCCTCGACGCCGACCGCTGGCGCGATGTCGTCTACGTCCTGGTGCTCTTCCCGCTCGCGATTCTCGAGTTCTCCCTCGTGCTCTCGCTGTGGGCCGCCGCGCTCGGCCTCATCGCGACGCCGCTTGTCCTTGCGGGCCTGTGGTCGACGGGGTTCCATGCGCTCGTCGGCGAACGGCACGTCGACGTGACCGCGATCCTCGCCGGGGCCGCGCTCGTCGCCCTGGTCGTGGGCCTCGCGCTCGTGCCGGTGGCGGCGTCGGTCTCGCGAGGTCTCGTGCTCCTGCACAGGGCCGTCGTCCAGGGACTGCTCTGCGTGGACCCGACCGCGGCTCTGCGCCAGGACGTGGAGCGGTTGCGGGGGAGCCGGTCCGCGGCGGTCGAGCTCGAGGCGAGCGAGCTCCGGCGCATCGAGCGCGACCTGCACGATGGCGCGCAGCAGCGCCTTGTCGTGCTCGCGATCGACCTGGGCCTCGCCGAGGACCGGATCGACACGGATCCCGCCTCGGCGAAGGCGCTCGTGGCCGATGCCCGCCAGCAGGCGCGATTGGCGCTCGCCGAGCTGCGCGACCTCGTCCGGGGTACCGCTCCATCGATCCTCCTCGATCGCGGCCTCGTGGCCGCGCTCGCCGCGGTGGCCGGCGGATGCCCGGTGCCCACGGTCGTGGACAGCACGCTCGCGGAGGGAGAGCGCCTGCCCCCGGCGGTGGAGCGGGCGGCCTACTTCGTCGTCGCGGAGTCGCTCGCGAACGTCGCGAAGCACAGCGCGGCGACCCGCTGCGAGATCGGTCTTCGCCGGGAGCCCGAGCGGCTGATCGTGGAGGTGCTCGACGACGGCGCCGGTGGCGCGACACTCGTGCCCGGAGGCGGCCTTGCGGGACTCCGCGATCGGGTCGAGGCACTCGACGGCTCGCTGGCCGTCGCGAGCCCGCCCGGCGGCCCGACCGTCGTCCACGTGGAGCTGCCGGTGCGCCCGGGCTAGATCAGCCCGCTCCCGGCCCCAGTCGGCGCCGACGACATGCCGGCCGGCTCCCGGGCCGTACAATCGCGGCAGCCCGGCGCGTCGGCAGTCGGGCGATCGGAGGGTCGAAGTGACAGACTGGGGGACGGGGTTCACCGCTGTCGACGCGATCGGCTCCACGCTGGGCGGCCCCCAGGTGGAGGTCGAGCTCGTCGGCCCCCATCTCCGGGTCGGCGGCAGGATCTCGCTCGGCCGCTTCGGGCGCCTGAGCGACCGCGTCAACCACAGTCGCGGGTTCATCCTGATGAGCGATGCGCGCCTGCTGAAGCGCAATGGCGATCCCACGCCGCTGGTCCTCTCCGAGCTGTACGTCAACCAGGACGAGGTCACGTTCATCGCGGTCTCGCACACTTCCCCCGACGACCGGCCGTCCACGGGCCCGGCGGGGGACCGCCCGCTGATCGCGAAGGCGCCCCGGCCCTACGTCGTGTTCACGCCGGGCCACTCGATCTCGGGCCGGATCCACGTCTACGAGACGATGTCGCTCGCGAACTTCGTCGACGCGTCGGATCCCCGGTTCATCCCCATGACGGCCGTGACGACGCGGTCGCTCGCCGATCGGCGCGTCGTCAGCCGCTTCGACCTGCTCCTCATCAACCGGACGCAGATGACCGCGATCGCCGAGGCCGACCAGTCCGGTCACGGACCCGGACCCGAGGTCCTCGCGGTCGAGACCGGCTAGGAGCGCGAGGCCACACAGACGGTGCGTCCGCGGGCCGCCAGGCAGGGTCGCCGGCGGGCCGGGCCGCGCCGCACACGCGCGAAGCGAGGTGATCGCGATCGAGATCTTCAGGCGGCTGCTGAACCGCTCGACCGACGAGGGGCCCGCTGGTTCGCCGGTCGGCGCAGGCCAGGAGGTCACGGTCCTGCCGCCCGCGACGCCGACCGCTCCGGCGGTCCCGCCGCCTTCGTGCCCCTATTGCGGTGCCCTGCTGGACCCGCCCCCGACCGGCGCGCGCCGCTGCCTCCGGTGCCGGCAGCGCATCGTGGTCCGGCACGTGGACGGGCGGGTGGTCTACCTCACCGAAGCCGCCGTGTCGGTGTTCGACGGCGAGCGCCAGCGCACCGCGGACGAGCATCGGTGGCTGTCGGAGCGCCGTAGCTGGCTCCGTCTCGCCGCGAGCGTCGGGGCCACCGCCGAGCGCCGCCATCGGATCGAGCGGGCGACGCTGTCCGCCGATTCGGTGCATGCCGCCCGGACCCTCTACCTCACGACGGTCGAACGGGACGTGCATGCGGCCCGGCGGGCGAAGCGGTGGCACGAGGTCGCCACCCTCCGCCGGGAGCAGGCCGCGGTGCTGTTCCAGGAGGCGGGGTCCCCCGTGCCTCCCCCGGCCGACGCGCTGCGGTTCCACCAGGAGGCTGCGAACGCCGCGCTGCGGGCGATGGCGGACACTGCCCTCGGGGCGGATCTCGTGGGCGCGTCCTGCTGCGCAGCCTGCCGGGCGGACGATGGCAAGACGTTCCGGATCGCCGACGAGCTTCGGGTGCCTCGGCTGCCCCATGCGGGCTGCCCGCGCGGGTTGTGCGAGTGCGACTGGTGGATCGCGACCGTGGCGCCCAGGCGGCGCCGACGCGGCGCGAAGAGCACCGGGGTCGTGGCGATCGGGGCTTCAGCAGATCGGGGTGGCCCGTCCGCCGCGCCTGCCGATGGCGTCGCGATGCCGCCGGATGCGGGCGCCGCTCTCGCCATCGCGGTCGTGACGCCCCCGGATTCGTCCGCCGCGCCTGTCGACGCGGTCGCTACGGGGCCGGAGCCGTCCGCCGCGCCCGTCGACGGCTCCTCGGACGTCACCGTCGACCCGATCGGGCCCTCGGACGATCCACCCGGCCCGACGGACGCCGCCTCATGACGGCCTGGCCCGCGGCCGGCGGCACCGCCCGGATGGCGTCACGTGCGAGTACCATCCCACGATGACCCTCACGAGTCGGTTCTCGGCTCTCGTCCCCGGGCGCCGGGGCGCGCGCGCCGGATCATCGCGCCGGGCATCCGGGGCGCTGGTCATCGTTGCCTTCGCGCTTGCTGCCTGCGGCACCTCGACGCCCACGAATCCGCCGCAGAGTCCCGGCTCGCCAGCTCCGTCCGGATCGGCGTCGGCGGCCCCCACATCGCCCCCGGCCACCGCGTCCCCCGCCGCGAGCCCGAGCGCCGATTTCGCCGCGCCCACGGCGGAACCCGGCAAGACTGTCAAGGTCCCCGTGGTGGGCTGCCCGACCACCTTCGGGATGCCCGGCGAATCGATGCCACCGGTGCCGCCGACGATGACCGCCACGATCTCGAGCGATCTGGCGGCCCAGGTCGTCTTCTTCTCCAACGGCGCGCTCACGCTCCTCGGCCCCAAGGGCTGGACATGCTCCGCGGCGGTGGGCGTGGACGGTTCGTCGAGCATGTCGATCACGCCGCCCGGTCAGACAGTCCCGTCGGCGAGTCCGCCGCCCGATTTCCAGGCGATCACGGCCTCGACCGGCGGTGCGTGCGTCGGCTGCATCGCGACGATGGCGTGTGCGATCTTCCCCGAGGCCTGGAACCTGTTCGCGCAGCCCGGGATGACCTGCCCGGCCACGATCCCCGAGCGCGAGCGGATCACCCGGCCCGTGGCCCAGTCGGCCGTGTTCGAGGATCCGGCCGGCGTGGCCGGCACGGGCGACCCGTCCGGAGGGAAGTTCCGCGCCCTGGGCTACCTCGTGTTCGACCCGGGCTCCAACGCGGGCGGAACGGACGCGACACTCCCGTCGGCCCTCAAGATCACCTGCACCCTCGCGGAGACGATGTCGCGGATCTGCGACGAGACGGTGGAAGGGGCTCCGCGCGCCCCGTCCGAGTAGGCGATGTCTTTCGGCTCCCCCGGAGTCGGGACCGGGGTCTCGTGCGCCCCGCGGGTCCGGACGGCCTCGCCGCACCGCTGCACACGCGCTAGAATCCGGTGAGGCGGGACGGTCACGCTGCACTCGGCCCACGCGAGATCCGGGAAGCGATGACGTCGCCCCAGGGTGAGCCACAAGGAGAGCCTCATGGACGAGAAGACCGGCCCG
>CAIYQJ010000279.1 GCA_903928275.1 uncultured Chloroflexota bacterium | reverse complement strand
GCCCGGACGGCCAGCTGGCTCTTCAGGGTGGCCGCCTCGGCCGTGGTGAGCGCGCCGGTGGAGACCCGGTAGTCGATCCGGGTGGACCACTGGGCAACGAGCGCATCGACGAGCTTCTGCGGGTCGACACCCTGCTTCGCGGCGATCTGGGCGAGCGAGAGGCCGCCCTGGCGGAGGTCCTGGACCTGGGCGTTCGTCAGCCCGAGGATGGACGCGACGACGTCGCCCCCTGCTGCCTGCGCGCCCTGCGCCGGGCCCCGTCCGGCACCCTGGCCCTGCGCCTGCGGCGATGCCTGGCCCTGTGCAGCGCCGGCGCCGGCGCCGTGCGGTCCGGCGGCCGCGACCGTCGCCGAGAGCGCGAGGACCGCGAGCGACGCGGCCCCGAACGATCCGATGAGCTTCTTCATGGTGGCGTCTCCCTGCGTGATGGATGCGTCCCGGGTTCTCCCGGCATCGCCGAGTCCCGGCGACGTGACCCACTGTCGGGCGCCCGCGTGGACCGCTCGTGGAGCGACCGTGGACGTCGTGGGGAAGATCCGGAGCGACGGCACGTCGACCGCGGGAGGCCGCGCGGCGGATCGGCCGTCAGATCCGCGGCGCCCGGGACCGGTCAGGCCGCCGCCACGATCTCGACGAGGATCCCGCCCAGGCGGCGCCGCTCCGCGACGATCGTCAGCCCGGCGCCCCGCACGGACGCAGCGACGTCGTGGTCGAGGCGACAGCCGCCGCTCGCCCGCGCCCACGCCGGGGCGGACCGCCGCTGGATGTCGGCGATCGCCGGATGGTCCGCCTCGGCATGCTCGAGGAGCCGGATCGTCCCGCCGGGCCGAAGCACGCGGCATGCCTCTCGGAGCGTCCCGCCGACGTCGCCGACCGAGCACAGGACGAACGTCGCGACGATCGTGTCGAAGGATGCGTCCGGGAACGGCAGGGCCGCTGCATCGGCCACGGTCAGGGCGACCCGGCGGTCCATGCGGCGAGCCCGGGCCGCCGCGATCGAGAGCGCCGGGGCGCTGACGTCGATGCCGTGGATCGCCGCATCCGCCGGATAGGCCCGGAGGTTCGAGCCCGTGCCGACCCCGAGCTCCAGGACGTCACCCCGCGCGCGACCGGCGACGCGTGAGCGCGCACGGTGGAGCCCGGCCCGGTCGGCCGCCTGCATCCCGAAGTCGAGGATCCGGGCGGTCCGCGCGTCGCCGACCTGGAGCGACGGCCGGCCGTCACCGCCGGGGAGGAAGCGGTTGCCCGACAGGTTCGCGAGCTCCATGAGGATCGCCGTGGCCGCGAGCTCGCGGCGATGGCGGCGGCTCATCGCTGACGGCGGCATCGCATCGGGCCCGGCCATCGCGAGCCGCTGCCCGTAGGCATGGGCGGATGCCTCGGCCGGCGAGAGCTCGTCGACACGGAGCCCAGCGTGGCGGCCCCACCGGTCGTGGACCGCCTGGCATGCCTCGCAGCGGTTGATCGACGTGACACCGAGCATCGCGGCCTCGCGTACGGCTGGCGGGACTCGACCCGGCACGAGGTAGGCCGACACGAGATGGGGCAGGTGTCGGGCCAGGGGCGGCACCCAGCGGCGCAGGGCGCGCGAAGTGAGCTTCGGTCGAACGATCGGCTCCGCCTCCACGTCATGCGCCTCCCAGCTCGATCGCCCGGATCGCGACCGCCTCCACGGAGATGACGCACCCGGGCTGCGGATGGATACACGCGGCCGCGGCACGCCTGTCTCCCCCGATCGCGAGACGGGCCCGGGCCGGCTCCATCGAGCGTACTTGCTCCTTCTTCAAGGCCCGCGACGGCCCTTCGAGAGCGAGACCGCGTCTGCGGCGTCGGAGCCGGCCGGTCGTGTTCGATCCCCCCGTGCCGTCCGGAACGGGTCGACTGTGACATATGGCACAGGCATATAGTAGATGTACTCATATAGTAGGTGAACGCATATATAAGGTCCGACCGACAGCACGGCCCGGATGGAAGCAGTCGGGCGGCGCAGCCGGCCCACCAGCGGAGATCGACCCCGGATGCTGAGCATCGCCGACGAGATCGACTCGATCCAGGCCACGCTGCTGCGTGCCCTGGCGAGCCCGCACCGCCTGCGGATCGTGCACCGGCTCGGTGGCGGCTCCCTGGAGGTCACCGAGCTCGCGCGTTCCCTGGGCATGAGCCAGGCCGCGACGTCGCAGCACCTGGCCGCCATGCGGTCGGTCGGCATCGTCGAGGCACGCCGGGACGGCCGGTCCGTCCGCTACGGCCTCACCGACCCCGGGATCCTCGCGGCGTGCGGGCTCATGCGCGAGGTGCTGGTCCGGCGCCTCTCGAGGCTCGGCGACCTGGCAGCGGGCGCGGTCGACGACGCGCCCGCGAGCGATCTCTCCGCCACCGGCGACGCGCCCGCGATGTTCGCCGCCTCCGCAAGCAAGGTTGGTCCAACGTGAACAACGCCCTCTCGATCGTCCTGTTCTCCGGCACGGAGGACAAGCTCCACGCGGCCGGCACGATCGCCGCAGGCGCTGCGGCCATGGATCGGCCGGTGAACATCCTCCTCATGTACTGGGCGCTCGACGCGTTCCGGGCGGACCGGATCGAGAAGGATCACGGCCTCGCCTACGACGCCGCGCGACCCCGGTTCAACGAACCGGTCGGGAGCATGGGCGACATCCCGTGGCTGGAGACGTTCCGCCAGGCGAAGGAGATCGGCGAGGTCTCCATCCTCGCGTGCTCCGGCTCCCTCGCCGTCCTGGGGCTCGAGGCGGCGCACATGGATCCGCTCGTCGACGCGTCCGGCGGGATCGCCGCCTTCCTCATGGCCGCCGAGGGCAGCCAGCTCATCTTCATCTAGGGACTCCACGGAGTCGCACCGGAGGTATCACGTCGTGGCAGAGGCCGAGAAGCTCGTGTTCATGGTCACCCGGGGCCCCGACGAGGCGGAGCTCGCGACGATCCCGTTCGTCATGGCTGCCGCGGCGCTCGCGTCGGACGTCGATGTCGTCATCGGCTTCCAGGGGGACGGCGTGGAGCTCGTCAAGTCGGGCATCGCCGAGACCGTGGAGGCCCCCGGCTTCCCGCCGCTGAAGAAGCTGCTCGATGACGTCCGGGGGCTCGGCGGCAGCCTGCTCGTCTGCGGGCCATGCCTCAAGAGCCGCGGGATCACGGCCGACGACCTCGTCGCCGGCGCCGAGATCGTCGCCGCCGGCCGCTTCATCGCGGAGATCACGACCGCCACCAACAGCCTCGTCTACTAGCACGCCGTCCAGCCAGCAGCGGCCCCGCCCGGGGCCGGAAGGAGACACACCATGACCGCCACCGTGGCAGAGCTCGAGACCATGACCACCGCGAAGGTCGTCGATGCCCGCGGCTCCGCGTGCCCCGGCCCGCTCCTCGAGGCCAAGAGGAGCATGGGCACGGTCCCCGTCGGCTCCGTCATCGAGATCTGGTCGACGGACCCGGTCACGAAGAGCGACATCGGCGCCTGGTCGGCCAAGGTCGGCCACGACTTCCTCGGCGTCGTCGAGGGCGAGGGCTACGACCGCGTCTTCGTCCGTCGCCAGAAGTAGCGCATCCCACAACGGGCGGACGGCGCACCTCCCGGCGCTGCCCGCCCAGTCCGACCGTACGGAGCCGCCCTCCATGACCGCGCCCGCCGCACCCCCGCCCGAGACCCCGGCGAAGACCTGGCATCCGAGCATCCTCGTCTTCTCGACGAACAACATCTCGGATCCCGGCATCGATCTCGCCGGCAGCGCGCACCTGCACTACAACCCCGGCGTTCGGGTGATGCCGCTGCCCTGCACGAGCCTGATCAAGCCGGCCTGGATCCTTCACGCGATCGAGAGCGGGTTCGACGGCGTGTTCATCGCGTCCGACGGAGACGAGTGCGCCTACCTGTCCGATTGCGCGGAGCGCGCGTCGCACAACCTCAGCGTGGCCCAGCAGATGCTCAAGGACGCGGGTCACTCGGCGATGCGCGTGCGCATGGCGGCGATCTGCTCCGTCTGCGCCGAACCGTTCGCGAAGCACGTCACGCAGTTCACGAAGGCGCTGACGGACCTGGGGCCGTCAGCGAGCGAGGTCTCCCATGGACTATGACGTGCTCGTCGTCGGCAGCGGCATCGGGGGGATGGAATCCGCCCTGAAGCTCGGCGACATGGGATACAAGGTCCTCGTGGTCGAGAAGGACGCGAGCGTCGGCGGGAAGATGATCCTGCTGTCCAAGGTCTTCCCCACCCTTGACTGCGCCAGCTGCATCTCGACGCCGAAGATGGCGGCGACCACGCACCACGAGAACATCACTGCCTACACGTACACCGAGGTCGAGGGGATCGACCGCCGGGACGACGGGCACTTCACCGCCCGGATCCGGCGCAAGGCGCGCTACGTCGACGAGACCACGTGCACGGGCTGCGCGCTCTGCGAGACCGCCTGCACGGTCGCCGTCCCCGACCAGTTCAACGCCGACCTCATCCCCCGCCGTGCCGCGTACATAGCCTTCCCGCAGGCGGTGCCGAAGAAGGCGGTCATCGACCGTCACGGCAGCTCGCCCTGCTCGTTCGCGTGCCCGGCCGGGATCCAGGCCCACGGCTACGTCTCGCTCACCCGCAACGGCGAGTACGAAGAAGCGTTCCAGCTCGTCCTCGAGGCGACGCCGCTCGCCGGCACCCTCGGCCGGGCCTGCTATGCCCCGTGCGAGGGCGAGTGCACCCGCGGGTCGCTCGAGGGCACGCTCCCGATCCGCCGCATCAAGCGGTTCGTCGACGACGTCCACCACGACAGCCACGACGGCCCCGGCGTGACCGTGGCCCCGTCCAACGGCAAGCGCGTCGCGATCGTGGGATCGGGCCCCACCGGCCTCACCGCGGCCTGGCAGCTCGCCCGCAAGGGCTACGGCGTGAAGATCCTCGAGGCGGCGCCGGAGCCGGGCGGCTTCCTGCGCCTCGCGATCCCCGCCTATCGACTCCCGACCGCCGTCGTCGAGATGGACGTGAAGAACGTCACCGACATCGGCGTCGAGATCGTGACGAACACCCGCGTGGACGACCTCGAGGCGCTCCGGCGCGACGGGTTCGACGCGGTCCTCGTTGCGACCGGCACGCAGCTCTCCACGCGCCTGGGGATCCCCGGCGAGGACCATCCGTCCGTGCTGGGCGGCCTGCCTTTCCTGCGCGACGTCCGGCTCGACCGGGCGGCCGACCTCACGGATCGGCGCGTGGTGGTCGTCGGCGGCGGCAACGTGGCGATGGACGCCGCCCGCACCGCGCGTCGCCTCGGGGCCGCGAGCGTGACGGTGGCCTACCGTCGCACCCGCGACGAGATGCCGGCGCACGGTCCGGAGATCGACGAGGCCGAGCGCGAGGGAGTGCAGTTCGCGTTCCTCGTCGCCCCGGCAGACGTGGTGACCGGTCCGTCCGGCGAGCTCGCGGGCCTCCGGTGCACGAAGATGGCGCTCGGGGCACCCGACGCGTCCGGCCGTCGCCGGCCCGAGCCGATCGCCGGCAGCGAGTTCACGCTCGCATGCGAGACGATCATCACGGCCATCGGCATGGCGGCGGACACGAAGCCGTTCTCCAGCCTGCTCGAAGTCGAGCGCGGCGGCACGCTTCACGCTGACCGCACCACCCTCCAGACAGGCGCCCAGGGGATCTTCGCCGCGGGCGACGTCGTCACCGGGCCGACCGACATCACCCGCGCGGTCGGCGAGGGCAGGCGTGCAGCGCACATGATCGACCGCTGGCTCACCGGCGGCGCCCTGAGCGGTTTCGACGACCGGCTCCCGGTCGTCGACAAGACGGACGTCCTGTCCCGGCAGAAGGGCTGGACGATCCGGCCCGCCCGCCCGGCCCCGGGGTCCTTCGACGCTGCGCCAACGACCTTCGACGAGATCGAGCCGGCCATGACGGAGGCCGAGGCGCACGAAGGCGCCGGGCGCTGCATGGACTGCGCCGTTTGCTCGGAATGCGAGGAGTGCGTGAAGGCGTGTCCGGTGCCCGACTGCATCGACCTCCACGCCCGCGACCAGGAGCTCGAGGTCGAGGTGGGGGCCGTCGTCCTCGCGACGGGCTTCGACCTGTTCCCGGCCGACCTGAAGCCCGAGTACGGCTACGGGAAGTTCCAGAACGTCATCACCGCGATGCAGATGGATCGCCTTCTCGCCCCGACACGCCCCTTCAACACGATCCTCCGGCCCGGGGACGGCAAGGTGCCCGAGCGCATCGCCTACGTCCTGTGCACCGGGTCGCGCGACGAGCAGGTCGGCAACCCCCTGTGCTCGCGCTTCTGCTGCATGTACTCGATCAAGCAGAACCAGCTGATCATGGGCTCCCTCCCGCTCGCCGACGTGACGGTCCACTACATGGACATCCGGGCGGCGGGCAAGAAGTACGACGAGTTCTACGAGCAGGCCCGGTCGATGGGCGCGAACTACGTGAAGGGTCGCGTCGCGAAGATCACCGAGAAGCCCGACGGCGATCTCATCCTCCGCTACGAGGACATCGAGAACGGCGGCAAGCTCGTGGAGGCCGAGTACGACCTCGTCGTGCTCGCCGTGGGGGTCCGACCGAACAGCCGCGCGACGGCGTTGTTCCCCGAGGGCGCCCTGACGCTCGACGAGTTCAAGTTCATCGCCGAGGTCGACGAGGACGTGAGCCCGGGGGTCACGAGCATCCCCGGGGTGTACGTCGCCGGGTCCGCGTCGGCCGCGCGCGACATCGCCGAGTCCATCCTGCACGCTGGCGCGACGGTGGCACAGGTGTCCGCCCACCTCGAGGGATCCCGCCTCGAGATGGTGGAGGTGCCGGCATGAGCGGCGAGCTGCGACCGGACGAAGTCCCTGATCATGACGGCCTGGCCGCCGGGGGACCCGCGTCCGAAGCTGCACCGGCCGAGCCCAAGCGGCGCGTCGGGGTCTATGTCTGCCACTGCGGCGGCAACATCTCCGATTACGTCGACGTGGAGCGCGTCGCCTCCGAGGCGCTCGGCGAGGAGGCGGTCGTCGTCGCCCGCTCGCCCATGTTCGCCTGCTCCGAGGCGGGCCAGCAGGAGATCCTCGAGGACATCGACAAGTTCGGCCTCGACGGCCTCGTCGTCGCCTCGTGCTCGCCGAAGCTCCACACGTACACGTTCCGCGGCGTCGCGGCGCGTGGCGGCGTGAACCCCTACGAGTACACGCAGGTCAACGTCCGCGAGCAGTGCTCGTGGGTGCACACCGACGACACCGCTGCCGCCACGGACAAGGCGATGGGCCTCGTCCGGGCCGGCATCGCGCGGACGCGCCTCACGACGCCCCTCGTGCCGCTCGTCGTCGAGACGACGCCGCGGACGCTCGTCATCGGCGGCGGGGTCGCCGGGCTGCGGGCCGCGATCGGCCTCGCGGACATCGGCCTCCAGGTCGTCCTCGTCGAGCGCGAGACCACCCTCGGCGGGTGGGTCGGTGGATTCGGCGAGATGTACCCGCACGCGAAGAACGGCCGCGAGCTCATCGGGTCGCTCGTCGCCGAGGTGAAGAAGCGCGCGAGGATCACCGTCCTCACCGGGTCGGAGGTCGTCGGCAAGTCCGGCAGCTTCGGCAACTATGTCGTGGACGTCCGCGTCGGAGACCCCGGCTCGGAGAGCATCCAGGTCGTCGTCGGATCGATCATCGTCGCGACCGGCTTCGACGCCTACGAACCCACG
>CAIYQJ010000278.1 GCA_903928275.1 uncultured Chloroflexota bacterium | reverse complement strand
CCTCGACGAGGTCGCCCGCGTCGCTCGACGCCCATGCTCCCGCCACCATGCCGTCCGCGAGATCCGACGACCGGACCGCCTGGTGGTGGTACGAGTTCACGACCGGGTCGGGGCCGCCGCGGCTGTCGTGGTCGTCCCCGGCGCCGCCCGCGAGGATCGCCGCGAGGCGTGTGCCCGGCACGAGGCGGATCGCGTGTATGGCCGCGGGCCCGTGACCCCAGCCCGGCCCGGCGTGCCCGTCCACGTGCTGGAGGAGCGTCCCGCCGGCGAGGACGTTGACCGCCTGGAGGCCGCGGCAGATGCCGAGGACGGGAACGCCGCGCGCGGCGGCTGCGTCCCACGCCTCGGCCTCGAGGGCATCCCGGCCCGGCTCCACGCCGATGGACCCCTCGTTCGGGCTGCCGTAGCGCGCCGGGTCGAGGTCTGCGCCGCCGGTGAGCAGGAGACCGTCCATCGCGGCGAAGGCCTCGCTCCGTTCGACGGCGGTGGCGGTGGCGTCGAGCGGCATCGGGATCCCGCCGTGGCGCAGGACCCCGTCCGCGTACAGCGCGTTCTTGCGAGCGGCGATGGCGGGCTCGTCCTGCGCGGCGGCGACCATCGTCGTCACTACGATGCGGGGGCCGTCGGTCCGGTCCATCGCAGGAGGATACAGAGGTGCGCGACCGTGGGCGCGCGGCGGTGGGTCGGCCGGCCCGGGCGCCTCGACCCGGCACCGTGCGTTCGGGCTCAGCGACTGTGGCGGCCCACGCTGAAGGCCGGCTCCTGCAGGAGGTCATCGATCGCCGTCGTGTCCGACTCCACCGGCGTCGGTCCCGTGGACTCGAACTCGTGCGCGATCGCAAGACTGGCGGCCGCCGTCACGACGCGGTTCCCGCCGAGCGACTTCGCGTAGAAGGAGGCGCGGTCCGCCGCGTCCACGACGTCGTCAGGTCGGTCTCCGTCTTCCGGCCGGCTCGACACGCCGATCGAACCGCTGATGCGCGGGCCCTTCTGGCGGCGTGTCGCCCCGCCGTCGGTCTCGATCGCCTCGATCGCCGACCGGATGCGCTCCGCGACCGCGAGCGCACCGCCGGCGTCCGTTCCGGGCAGCAGCACGACGAACTCGTCGCCGCCGTAGCGGAATGCCGCGTCGCGGTCGCGCGCGACCGACCGGATGGCGGCGGCGACCTGCTGGAGCACCACGTTGCCGCCCTGGTGCTTGAGCGCGAGGTTGACGTCCCGGAAGCCGTCCAGGTCGATGACGAGGAGCCCGAACGGCCGCCCGTCGGCGTTGAGAGCAGCCAGGCGGTCCCGGAACGCGGCGTAGTTCAGGAGGCCCGTCAGGCCGTCCGTCTCCGCGCGCAGCCGGGCCGCGCGGTAGTGCTCGGCGTTGCGGAGCGCGATCGACACCTGGCCGGCGAGAAGCCGGACCAGCTCGAAGTCGTCCTCGTCGTACGGATCCTGGCCACCCATCCGCTCGACCGTGATCACGCCGGCGACGCCCACCGTAGCGCGGAGCGGGACGGCGATGATGCTGCCGTCCACCGGCCCCTGGTCCTCGAAGACGCGCACCCGCGGGTCCGCCCGCTCGTCCAGCACGAGCTGGGGTTCGCCGTGCGTCACGACCCACGTGGCGATCCCTTCTTCGCCCGGCTCCCACGGGACCATGTACCGCTCCGCGTCCACTCCGCGGGCGATGATCGGCCGCAGCGTCCCCGACCGCGCGTCGAGCAGCTCGATGCAGGCGTTGTCGAACGTCACGAGCTCGCCGAGCCGCTCGACGATCCCCTCGAGGATGGCGCGGGCGTCGAGCGTCGTCAGGAGCGACTCGGTGATCTGGAGAAGGGCGCGCTGGCTGCGCAGCCGGCGCTCGAGCGCGTCGGACTGCCGCCGAAGCCGCTCGGTCGCGTCGGCCGTCGCGAATGCCTGCGCGGCCGCGTTCGCGAAGATGACGAGGAGGCGCAGGTGGCTCTCGGCGAACTGGTCGAGGCCAAGCTTGGAGAGCACGATGACGCCGAGGACGCGACCCTCGAACATCATCGGCGCGAGCAGCATCGACTCCGCGATCGAATCGGTCCCGGCGATCGTCATCGTTCGCGGGTCCGCGTCCGCGTTCGGCAGGTACTGCGCGATCCCGTGCTTGGCGACCCACCCGGTGATGCCCTCCCCGACCTGCATCCGGAGATCGTCCGGCGACTCGTCCGTGTACTCGCCGACCTTGCCGCGGAAGGCGACGGGCAAGAGCTCCTCGCCGCGGAGCTCGTAGACGCGCACGTTGTGGAAGTCGATGAGCCGTTCCATCTCGGTGACGATCGCTCGACCGACCTCCGTGGTCGACGCCAGCCGCCCGAGCTCGCCACCGAGATGCTGGATCGACTGCAGCTGCGCGGCCCACGCCTCGGTCCGCTCCACGTTGCGGGCGTTGCGGAGCGCCATCGACGCCTCTGCGGCGAATGCCGCGAGGGTCTCGATCTCCTGCTCGGTCCACTCGTGAGCGACGTCGTGGTAGAGGTTGAGCGTCCCGAGCGGCTCGGATCCGTCGAAGAGCGGCACGGCGCAGATCGTGTCGATCCCCTCGGCGAGGAACTGGTCGCGGAGGGGCTCGCCGCGCGGATCGTCCACGTAACCGGTGGCCGCGATCGGCCGGCCCTCGCGGAAGGCTTCGGCCGGGACCGACCATGGGTGGAGCGACGCCGACGCCTCGACGAATGTGTCGGACAGGTTGCGCGACCCCGCCGCGTGGACGGGACCGCCCGGCCGCCCCAGGAAGATGGCCGCGCGATCCGTGCCGAACAGCGCCGCGGCATCGTCGAGCACGAGTGACAGGATCCGATCGAGATCGAGCTCGCTCACCAGCTCGAGGGCGACGCGCCGGAGCGCCTCCGCCTGTGCGCGCCCGCGGGTCGCCTCGTCCACGACGATCGCGGTCCGGACGATGACGCCCACGATGCTTGCCAGGACCGAGATGAGCGCGAAGTGGTCGTCCGCCGCCGCGGCGTCGCGGTCGAGCATCGCGAGCACGCCCCAAGGGCGATCGCCGCCGGGGATCGCGACCGCGGCCGCGCCGCCCGGGGCGTGGATGCCGGCCAGCCATTGAACGTCGGTCGCGTCGACCGGCTCCGCCGTGGGGACGCCCATGGCGAAGGCGCGGGCGAGGAGGGACGGTCCCGCCGCCGCGACGGTGAGCGGCGCCGCATCCCCGGCCGAGGCGCGTGGGACGAGCCGACCCGCCTCGTGCGCCCACACGCCGACGAACGCGTGACCGTGGCGTGCGCGGAGGATACGGACCGCGCGTGCGAGGGAGCCGTCCAGGCCGGACCGGCCGGCATCGCGGCCGAGGAGAGAGGCGGCCGTCTCGAGCTCGCGCCGGATCGCCGCGACGACCTCACCACGTGGCGCACCGGCGGCGGTGTCGTCGTCGGCCGCGACGGCGTCCGTCGATGCGGGTCGATCGGCCGGCCCGTCAGCCGACCCCGCCCGTGCCGCGGGTGCGGGAGGGACGGAGGTCGCCGGGATCTCCGCCGCGTCGAGGAAGGCCTCGAGATCGGCGAGCCGGAAGCGCCGATCGCCGCGGGCGTTGATCCGGTAGGACCTGATCCGGCCCTGGTCACTCCACGCGCGGAGCGTGTTCGGATGGACGCCAAGCACGCCCGCTGCCTCGGCGATCGTCAGCGATGCCTCTTTCCCTGCCATCTGGTCGGTCTCGTGCGCTCCTGTGAGCTCCGGTGCACTCCGGGGAGGTCCAGAGTCTCCTCCGCCTCACAGGACCGCACCATGGGACGGAAGTACCGGTCCGCGGCCCGCCGGCCGCCGGGCGGTCGCCGGTCAGCGAAGGCGCGGGTCCGCCGCCCGGACGGAGGGCTCGGCATCGAACACGTCGAGGTACCGGATGACCTTCGCGTACCCGTACCGGATGAGGAACGGGGCGCGCAGCTCCAGGTGCAGGTGCGCAGCCATCCCTGCGGCGTTGCCGGTGTTCCCGGTCTTCCCCACGACCTCGCCGCGCACCACGTGATCTCCGACCTTCACGGCCCGCGTCGAGAGATGCGCGAGGATGACGACGTACCCCGGGCTCGTCGCCTCGTCGCTCTCGATCGCGACGACCCTTCCGTACCGGCTGGGATCCCACGGCTTCCACCGCCTCGCCGGGTCGATGACCGCGCCGGAGAACGGCGCCTGCACCGGCGTCCCGAGCTTCACGAGGATGTCGATCCCGTCGTGGGCGCGGAGGTAGGTCCCGTCCGGCGCGACCCCGCGGATCTGCTCGTACGGGCGCGCGACGCCGACGCGAGGCGCCCCCCACCCGTCGCCGTACCGGATGGTGGCCGTCCGCGGAAGCGGGAAGCCCATCGGGACCACCGTCTTCCGGACCCGGAAGCCGACGGCCGATGTGGGAGCCGGCCTGGGGGCTGCCCCGGCCGTCGGCGCGGGCGATGCCGACGGGCCCGGACCGGGCGACCCGGCGGCGCCGCCGGGCGACGTGGACGCCCCGGCGGCCGGGCTCCCGGTCACTCCCGGGCTCCCCGTGGCGCCCGGGCTCGCGCTCGGGGCGGTGCACATGCCGATCGGTGCGAGGGGCGCAGGGGTGGCGCACGCGGACGCCCGCGGCGATGCGGCGCCCACCGACGCCGCCGGCACGATCGGGGCCGAAGGGGCCGCGCCGCTGACGGCCGATGGAGCGGGGGACGCGCTGCCGGGGTTGCACGCGGCGACGGCCAGCCCCATCGCGAGGGCGGAGATCGCCGCCACGACGCCGCGTGCGCGTCGCGACGATCCCGGCCGGGCCGGGACGAGCGCGCGAGCCGAGCCCACGGGGATCATCGTGGAGGTCTGCTGCGACCCGCCGTGAGGCGGACGTAGACGAGAGTCAGCGCGGCGCTCCCGGCGCCGATCGCGAGCACGGTGCCGAGCGCCGCGAGAGGCGATCCGGCGAGGCCGGCGCCTTCCCCGGTGCTCCGCACGTCGCCGCCGGCCTGTGCGAGCCCGGCGCCGGGCGACGCCGAGCCTGCCGCGGCGTCCAGGCCCGCGGGCGCGCTCGCAGGGATGGGGGACGCATCCGCGATCGCGGCGATCCCGGGCACCGCGGACATGCGCGGCGCGGCGATGACGGCCGTGACGGACAGGCCTGCGACGAGCGCGGCGGCGGCGGCGATGGCGCGGATGACCGGGGGGAGCACGTCGGGAGCCTAGCCCAGGTGCCCCACGAGCGCAGCGAAGACGCCGCTCGCGACCAGGAGCGGCCCCGCGACAAGGAGGATGACCGAGGCGATCGCACGGCCCCGGCGCCCCTCGGCGAGCACGCGCATCGCATCGTCGCGCTCCATCGTCGACAGGACGAGCGGTCTGCCGAGCCCGGCCGACAGGAGCGGTCGCCCGTCGGCGTCGAGGACCGGCAGGCCGAGCGCGGTGGCGTGCTCCACGGACGAGACCTGCTCGATCCGCATCCGGGCCCGCGTCGACGGCGCGATGCCCGCGGGGAACCGATCGGGCACGTCGCCCGCCACACCCGCCGATTCGCGGGCCAGGACGACGAGACCCGGGCCCAGCACGTCCACGTCGATCGCGATCGAGGCGAGACCGGCGTCCAGCGAGAACGGCACCGCGCGGCGCGCGTCGTCCACGGTCCGCCATCGGCCGGGCAGGCGAACCTCGAACCGCGTGCGCCGGTACACGAGCGGCCGCTCGTTCTCGTCCGGGAAGTCGTCGGCGGAGTCGATCCGTCCCTCCACGCCGACGTAGCGCGCCTCGCCCGCCGCGGCGACGGCCAACGCGTCGCCGATCGAGACGATCGGCGTGACCGCGAGGAGCCGCCCGAGGCGGAGCGCGGGCCCGAAGGACCGGAGCACGAGGGCTCCCGCGAGCGTGACGCACGCGCCGGCGGTCGCGAGGACGAGAGGGAGCACGGGACGGGATGGTAGCAGAGGGTCCGCGGGGCCCCACCGCGGCCACGCCGTCGACGACCGGGAACGACAAGGCCCGGAGGAACCTCACCGCCGCGTCGGCGTTGATGTCATCGCCACCCTCAGCAGCGTCCGGCCCCTCCGGGCCTGATCGGCACGCTAGACCCGCACTGCCGCCCGGTCAACGAGGGTTATCCACGATCGACCCGATCCGAGGGCCCGACACGGCCACGTTGTCCACATCCCGTCCACAGGGTGGTGCGTCCGCGCACCGTCCCGGTCGGTCGCCGACCCCCGGGCCTCGGCCGCGCCCGGCAGGGTCGGGCAGGGACCCGAGCCTCAGGCGCCTCGGCCGGTCGCGGGGTCGAGGCCGATCACGTCGCCCCCGTAGCTCGTCAGCACCAGCCGGCCGCCGACCAGCTCCGCGGCCGTCACGACGTCCGAGTGGGCAACTCGCCAGCGGACCTCGCCGTCCGCTGCGATCGCCACCGTCTCGACCTCCGATTGCACGAGCACGTGGCCGAGCCGGGACGACCCGAGGATGACGACGATCGGCGTTCCCGACCGGCGCCACCAGCGCAGCGAACCGGTCCGCGCCTCGAAGGCGTACGCGACGAACCCGTACGCGAGGACAAGGAGCCCGGCCGCGTCCCAGGAGATGCCGCGCGGCTCGTCATGGATGCGCGACGCGAGCCGGACCGTCCACGTGCCGGACGGGGTCTCCACCCGTGCCTCCGCGCGGCACAGGGCACCCGGGTCCGGCCCCGCGATCGACCCGAGGTCCGTGAGCGGACCGCCGACCTCCGACAGGGCGAAGACCGCGGCCTCTTCCCCGGAGGCGCCCCACGCCGTGCGGACGCGGATGCCGCCGGGGAACGCGACCGTCGCGCGCGACGGCTCCGGGGTCGCGGTCATCGCCGGCGCGGTCAGCCCACGACCGCGTCCGACCCGAGCGCCCGCTCCTCGGCGATCGGCGCGACCATCGCGTTCGCGAGCGCCCGGAGGGTCGCCGGCGGGACGGGGAACACCGCGAAGGGCAGGCCCGCGGCCGCCCACACGATCTCGTGCCGACCCAGCTCGGGGTCCATGACCACCTTCGCCGGGCGGAAGTGGCCGAGCGGCGGGATCCCCCCGATCACGAACCCCGTGAGGTCCCGCGCCTCGCGGGCGCTGGCGCGGCGGATCCCGGGCTCGCCCACCACGGCCGCCAGACGCCGGAGGTCCACGCGATCCGGGCCCGACACGAGGCACACGTACGTGCGCAGGACGCTCTCGTCGGCATCCGCGACGAAGACGAGCGATTTCACGATCTGGCCGAGGTCCGCGCCGACGGCGGCGGCGGCCTCGGCAGCCGTGTGGGTCGATTCCTCGAAGTAGTGGATGTCGAGCACGACGCCCTTGCGGGCGGCCGCCTCGATCACGCGTGCGACCGCTGGGTGGAGCGACGTCTCGGACACGCCCGCGAGTCTAGCATCGGGCGGCGGGTCCCCCGACGCTGCACCTCGGGCGCGCACGCCGGGGCGCGGCGGCCACTCAGTCGGCAGGACCGGCTCGCGAAGTGGTGTAGATTCGCCACGCCGCGGCCGCCGAGCGGGATCGCCGGACGCCGCACGTGCACAGCTGCACAGGGGGACAGGGGAGCGCCGACGGGCGCTGAGAGTGCGGGCGACCGCAGACCCTCGGAACCTGATCCGGGTCATGCCGGCGAAGGGAGTCCAGACGACCTCCGTCCCACCCAGGAAGGAGGTCTGCGCACCTCGTGAGGGCGATCATCGTGGCCGACGGCGGAGCGCCGACGCGCGCTGCGCTCGATGCTGCCTGGCCCGGTTGGGATGACCCGTGCGACCTCGTGGTCGGCGCGGACGGTGGTTCCGCAGCCGCGGCCGACCTCGGGCTGCCGCTCGCGCTCGTCGTCGGCGACGCCGACTCGATCGACCCCGGCGACCTGCGGCGGCTCCGCGAGGCCCGGCTGCCGGTCGAGCTGTCCCGACCGGACAAGGACGAGACCGACACGGAGCTCGCGATCCTGGCGGCGATCCTCCGCGGTGCCACGACCATCGTCATCCTCGGGGCGCTCGGCGGGGGGCGCTTCGACCACGCGCTCGCGAACGTCGCGCTCCTCGCGCACCCGGCCCTCGCGGGCATCGACGCGTCGATCGTCGACCCGCGCGCGCGGATCCGGCTCCTGTCGGCGCCGGCGCCGGACGGTGGCGCGGCCCGGCTCGCCCTCGACGGGCGCGTCGGCGACCTGGTCTCGCTCCTGCCGCTCGGGCAGGACGCCGAGGGGATCCGCACCAAGGGCCTGCGGTTCCCGCTCGCCGACGAGACCCTCGTCTTCGGGCCCGCCCGCGGCGTCTCGAACGTCCGCGCGGCGGCCCACGCGTCCGTCTCCGTCCGGAAGGGCCGGCTCCTCGTCGTGGAGACGCCCGTGGACGCCCGGGCCCCGTCGCACGACCTCGACCCGTGAGCGAGCCGCTGGCGCCCGTCATCCCCGCCCCTGCCCCTGCCCCTGCCCCCGCCGGTCGCTGGCGAACGCTCGACATCGTGGTCTCGGCGGTCCTCGGTGCGACGTTCGGCGTGTTCATGGCGGCGCTCAATGCCGCGTACGCCGGCCTCGGCGCGGGGGCCGGCTCGCCGTGGCTCCTCATCTACCTCGGCTGGCTCCTCCCCGCGGTCCTCGCGCCCCTCATCGTGCGGAAGCCCGGGTCGGGACTCTTCGCGGAGATGGTCGCGGCCAGCGTCTCCGTCCTGCTCGTCAGCCAGTGGGGCCCGGATGCGCTCGTCTCGGGGTTCCTCCAGGGGGTCGGGGCGGAGGCCGCGTTCGTCGCCTTCCGCTACCGGCGGTTCGACTGGCCGGTCGTCTCGCTCGCTGGCGCGGGCTCGGCCACGCTCGCGTTCGCCCACGACGCCGTGCTGTACTACCAGGGCGTCACTCCGCAGCTGCTCGTGCTCACCTTCGCGTGGATGGTGATCTCGGCGGCCGTGCTCATGCCGATCGTCGCGCTCGCGATCGTCCGGGCGCTGCGCGAGGCCGGCGCGCTGCGCGGCTTCGCGGCCTGACGGGGGCGCGAGATCGGCGGGTCGACCGGAGCCGCATCGGTGGGGGTCACGCCGGGCGCGGTCTCCCTCAGGGGCGTCACGTTCACCTACCCGAGCGCCGAGCGGCCGGCGCTGCGCGACCTCGACCTCGTCGTCGACCCCGGAGAGTGCCTGCTCGTGCTCGGGCCGTCCGGCGCCGGCAAGAGCACGCTCGCGCTCGCCCTGACCGGCCTGCTGGGTCGGGAGGTGCCGGGCCGCCTCGAGGGCTCGCTGCGCGTCGGTGGCCCGGTGGGTACCGTCTTCCAGGATCCCACGGCGCAGATCGTCATGGAGCGCGTCGAGGACGACGTCGCCTTCGGGCTCGAGAACCGGGGCTGGCAACGCGAGCGGATGATCGCCGCCGTGCCCCCGGCGCTCGCTGCGGCCGGCCTCGCCGGCATGGGACGCCGGCGCACCACGGCGCTCTCCGGCGGCGAGCAGCAGCGCCTCGCGCTCGCCGGCGCGCTCGCGCCTGCCCCGCCGATCCTCGTGCTCGACGAGCCCACGGCCAACCTGGACCCCGCCGGCGTCGCGGACCTCGTCGTGCGCCTCGCTGCGCTCCGCGACGCGGGGACCACGGTCATCCTCGTGGAGCACCGCGTCGAGGTGGCGTGGGGCCTCGCTGATCGGGTGCTCGTCCTGGGCCGCGATGGGCGGCCGATCGACGTCGGGTCGCCGACTGACGTGGTCCGACGCCACGGGCGGGCGCTCGCGGACGCCGGGATCTGGCTGCCGACCGACGTGGACGCCGCGCTCGGCATCGAGAGCGCAGCGCCGCTGCCGGACGTCACCCCGGGCGAGCGGATCGTGGCCGCGGAGCGCGTCGACTTCGGCTACGCGCGCGGTGCGCCGGTCGTCCGCGGCGCCGACATCGCCGTCTCGGAGGGTGAGCGGCTGACCATCGTGGGCCCGAACGGGAGCGGCAAGTCGACGCTCGGTCGCCTGCTGGTGGGCCTCCTGCGGCCGGACGCCGGCCAGGTGCGCCTGCTCGGAGACGCGCCCCATGACCTGCGGGCATCCGAGCTGGCCCGACGCGCGGGGTACCTCTTCCAGGACCCGGAATCGCAGTTCCTCGCGCGAACGGTCGCGGAAGAGGCTGCGGTCGGTCTCGCGGCCCACGAACGGGCACGGCTGCCCGACCTGCTCGACGTGCTCGGGCTGCCCCTCGCGCGCTTCGGCCCTCGCAGCCCCTACACCCTGTCCGGTGGCGAGCAGCGGCGGCTGTCGCTCGTCGGCCTGCTCGCGCGCCGACCGCGACTGCTCGTGCTCGACGAGCCGACGTACGGCCAGGACCGGACGACCTACCGCGACCTGCTCGGCATCCTCCGCGAGCAGCTGGACCCGCGTACCGGCCTCGTCGCGATCACCCACGACGACCGGCTCATCCGCGACCTCGGCGGCCGATCGGCCACGATCGATGGCGGCCGTCTCGGCGCTGTGGCCGTGGAGGCGCGGTCGTGATCGTCCCCTCGGACCTCGGCACCCGCCAGCTCGCGAGCGTGATGGGACGCGCGAGCCCCCTCACGAAGATCGTCGTCGACCTCGCGTGGATCGCCGCCCTCGTCGTGACGCTCGACCCGCGGCCCACGGCCGTCATCCTCGGCGCGGCCATCCTCGGCGCCGTCGCGCTCGGGCGCATCCCTCCGCGCCGGTTCCTCCGCGCGTGGCTCCCGTTCGTCGCGGCGGCGCTCGCCGTCGTCGTCGTGAACGCCCTGTTCGGAGCGGCGAACGGCGACCCGACGGCGGCACCGATCCTCTCGCCCGGCCCGTTCCGCGTCACCGGCCAGGCGGTGGCGACCGGCCTCGTCCTGGGCCTGCGGATCCTCGCGATCGCGGCCGTCGGCGTCGCGTTCGCCCAGACGACCGAGGCGACGACGCTCGCGGATGCCCTGGTCCAGCAGGCGCGCCTGCCGGACCGCTTCGCGTACGGCGCGCTCGCCGCGTACCAGGCCGTCCCGCGCCTTTCGGTCGACCTCTCCACGCTCCGAGAGGCCCGACGCACGCGGGGGCTGGCGATGAGCTGGAGCCCGGGCCTCCTCTTCGCCCTGCTCGTCCTCGCGCTGCGACACGCCGAGCGGATGGCCCTGGCGATGGATGCGCGCGGATTCGATGCGCCCGTGCCTCGCGGCCGCTACCGGGTCATCCACCGCAGCGGCGCGGACGCGATCGTCGTCTGCCTCGGGGCCGCGGTCCTCGTCGCGGCGGCCCTTGCCGGCGGCCTGCGGCCGTGATGCCCGGTGGCCTGCTCGCCGGCTCGCCGAATCGCTGCGCCGGGAGCCGGGCAAAGTAAAAGACCTCGACCGTGGGGGGTACGGCGAGGTCTTCGCAGATACCCTACCGTCGGAGGTGCCGCGAGCGCATCATCCGAACTACGTATCCTGTGAGGGACCATGGTCCAGTTCGACGCAACGCCGCTCGCTCGCGCGGATGCGCACGCCTGGCGACCCGACCGCTTCCTCGTGATCACCGCTCACCCGGACGATGCGGAGTTCGGGCCGGCCGCCACGGCGGCACGGTGGATCGACGCAGGGTCCGTGGGACACCTCGTGTGCTGCACCAGCGGTGACCAGGGCGGAGAGGATCCCACGCTCGATCCCATGGCCCTCGCGGCCACGCGCGAGGCGGAGCAGCGGGCCGCGGCCCTCGTCGTCGGCTACGCCGGCGTCACGTTCCTCCACCAGCCGGACGGGGCGCTCGCGAACGATCTCGCCCTCCGCGAGCAGCTCGTCCGCGAGATCCGCGCGTTCCGCCCCGACGCGGTCCTCACCCACGACCCCGAGGTCCTCTTCTACGGCGACGGCGGCGTGAACCACGCGGACCATCGCGCCGCAGGCATCGCCGCGGTGGACGCGGTCTTCCCGGCGGCCCGCAACCCCATGGCGTTCCCGCGCCTCGCCCGCGAAGGCCTGGCGCCGCACCGGGCCCGCCGGCTCTACCTGTTCTGGTCGAACCGGCCGAACGCGTGGGTCGACGTGTCCGACACGCTCGACCGGCGCATCGACGCCCTGCGGTGCCACGTGAGCCAGATGCACCACCCCGAGCGGCTCGACGCACGCATGCGCGAGTGGGCGGCCGAGGAGGGGGTGCCGATCGGCGCTCGCTACGGGGAGGCCTTCCGCCTCGTCGTGATCGACGCGGACGAGGTGGACGCGCCCGAGATCGTCTGATCCGACTCGCCGGCGGCTCCGCTCAGGTCGCCGCGCCCGGTTCGTCGCCCGCCTCGCGGAGGAGGAGCGGCCGCACCCGGCCCCACGCTTCCCACAGGTCGGTGAGCCCCTCGGCTCGGCGCCCGAGCATCGCGACCATCTCGCCGAGCGTCAGGCCGCCGGCGACCTCGACGAGGTGGCCGACGACGTTCGTCTCCGTCCCATCGAAGAGCCGCGCGATGTCGTCGTCGGCCGGCCCGTTGCGCAGCCGCACGGGATCGTGGCCCGCGTAGCCGACCGCGAGCGACAGGTCGCGCCGGGTCGGGATCCGATCGTCGATCCAACCGCCGCCTGGTCGCGGGCGATACCCGAGGGCCGCCAGGGCCACCGCGACCTCGCGACACTCCGCCTGCGAGAACCCGCCCCAGAACGGGTGGGCCCGCGGGAACACGAAGTGCGAATCGTCGAGGGTGACGTCGACGATCGATTCGGTCAGCCGGTCGAGGCGGTCCGCCCACCGCGCGACGGCCGCCTCGTCGTCGCCCCCGAGCTGGGTCGCGATGCCGAGCTGCACTCGGACGTCGCCGCCGAGCAGCGCGACGATCGCAGGGTGCCTCTCGACGCCGCCCAGCGCCGCAGCGCCCAGCCCGGTGCCCGGACCCGCGCCCTCGGCCCCGAGGTCCGCGCCGGCCGGCGTCCACGCCTCGCGGCCGGTGGACGTCCGTGAGCCCAGAATCTCGCCGAGCCCCGGCGCAGGGCCGCCGCCGGCGATCTCGTGGCACCCCGCGAGGCGATCGCGGGCCTCCACGCATGCCCGCGTCGCGCGGTCCGCGGCGATCCGGGCCGCATCCACGGCGACCGATCGCTTCTCGAGCTCCACGACGACCCGGCCCGCATCGCGCCGCGCCTCGGTCGCGGCGCGCCGCGCCGCCGCGACGTCCCGGTTCACGCGGTCGATCTCCTCGAGCCAGATCGTGGCGGCGACCTCGAGGTCGCCGCGGCTGCGGGCTCCCGCTCGCCCGGTTCGGAAGGCTGCGTACGCGGCGTCCTTGCGCTCGCGCACCACCCGTGGGTCGGCTGTCGCGATCGCGCGATCGAGCTGCCGTTCGTGGAGGTCGAAGGCCCGTTGCGCCAGTCGGAGCTCGGTCTGCGCCACGTCGAGCAGTGCGCGGAGCCGGTCGGCGAGCGCGCAGCGCTCCTCGGCGATCCGCGCCTCCGCGGCGCACGGGTCGGCCTCGGCGACGTCCGCGGGCGTTGCCGCCTGTCCGCGGTCCGCGGTCGTCCCCGCCGCATCGAGAGGGTCGGGCGCGATCCCGCCGGGATGCTGGTCCGGCAGGACGGCGGGCGACTCGTCGGGCACCACGGTGACCCCCTCTCGGCTGGCCTCGCCGCGTTGCAGCAGCGCGCTCCCCGATGGTACCCTGCCGTGCGCCGGCATCCGCCCATGCGCCCCTCGTCACGGACAACCAAGGCTGACCTCTTGACGATCGAGTCCGACCAGGAGTTCCTCGTCCAGCCGGTCGACGCGTCCTGGCTCCAGTGCAACATCGAATGCCAGGAGGCGTGCCCGGTCGGCACCAACTGCCGCGGGTACCTCAACCTCGCCGCCGAAGGGCGGTTCGAGGAGGGGTACATCCTGTCGCGCGACCCGAATCCCGTCGCAGCGATGTGTGCGTACGTCTGCTCCGCGCCGTGCGAGCGCGCATGCCGGCGGGGCGACATCGATCGGCCCCTGGCCATCCGCGCGATGAAGCGGTTCCTCGTGGAGTGGCACGAGATGTCCGGGATCCCGGACGTGCTCCCGGTCATCGAGCCCCGCGCCGAGCGCGTCGCGATCGTCGGCGCGGGCCCGGCCGGCCTCGCGGTGGCCCGCGAGCTCGCCGTCAAGGGCTTCCGCGTGACCGTCTTCGACGCACTGCCGTTCGCCGGCGGCACCATGCTCATCGGCGTCCCCGCGTTCCGCCTCCCTCGCGAGGCGATCGAGATGGACGTCAGGCTCATCGAGCGGCTCGGCGTCACGTTCGTCTACGACACGAAGATCGGCGTGGACGTGCCGTTCGCCGACCTCCAGCGCGACTTCGACGCGATCGCGATCACCGCCGGCGCCATGGACGCGGTCGTCCTCGACATCCCGGGCGCCGAGCTCGACGGCGTCCAGTACGGCGTGGATTTCATGAAGAAGGCCAACCTCGGCGAGCCGCTCGAGGTGGGGCACGATGTCGTCGTCATCGGCGGCGGGTACACGGCCATGGACTGCTCGCGGACGAGCCTCCGCTACGGCGCACAGAACGTCACCATCGCCTACCGGAGGACCCGGTCCGAGCTCGTGGTCGACGAGGAGGAGCTCGGGGAGACCGAGCGCGAGGGCGTCCGCATGGAGTTCCTCGTCAGCCCGATCGAGCTGCTCGGCGAGGACGGCCGGCTGACGGGCGTCCGGTTCATCCGCAATCGCCTCGGCGAGCCGGACATGTCGGGTCGGCGGTCGCCGATCCCGATCGAGGGCTCCGAGTTCGTGGTCCCGGCCCAGACCGTCATCCCCGCCGTCTCGCAGGCCGCGGACCTCTCGTTCCTGCCGACCGAGTCGAGCTTCGAGGTCTCCCGCGGCCGGATGCGGGTGGACCCGGCGACCTACGCGACGAACGTCAAGGGCGTGTTCGCCTGCGGCGACTTCGTCACCGGCCCGGCGACGCTCATCGAGGCGGCCGGCCACGGGAAGAAGTGCGCCTACGCCATCGACCGGTACCTCTCCGGCGGCGACGACGTGCGCGTCCGGGCGAACGTCCGGATCACGAGCTCGTGGCGGCACGAGATGCCGGAGCTGTACGACGTGCTGCCGCGCCAGCACATCCCCACGCTGCCGCTCCTCGACCGGATGCCGTCCGCCGACCCGGCCGCGAACTTCACGACGCCGGTCGAGCTCGGGTACGGCGCGCAGCAGGCGATCGCCGAATCCACCCGCTGCCTCATGTGCAACTACAACATCTGGTTCGACCCGTACCGCTGCGTCCTCTGTGGCGCCTGCGCCGACGTCTGCCCCGAGGGCGTCATCCACATGGTGGACGTGAACCAGCTGAAGTCAGAGGGGACGCTTCCCGAGCTCCAGGACGCGTACGGCTGGGAGCAGGGCGCCGCCATGATCCTCGACGAGGAGCGGTGCATCCGCTGCGCGCTCTGCGTGAAGCGATGCCCGTTCGATGCCATTACCATGGAGCGGTTCGAGCTGCAGGAGGTCTCGAGCGACGGTCGGCTCTACAAGGAGTCGTACCGGGACGCACGACTGGCCGGGATGCCCGGCGTGGCAGGAGGAGCCCGTTGAGCTTCCTGGAGCGGGTCGACGAGAGCATCCGCCGAAGCGTGGTCTGGCGGTCTCTCTTCCGGAACCCGTACCCCAACGACGAGCGGTCGCGCGCCTATGCCGTGATGAACAACGTCTTCCTGCACCTGCACCCGGTGCGGGTCCGGCAGCACGCGGTGAAGTTCGCCTACACCTTCTGTCTCGGCGGGCTGTCGTTCTTCCTCTTCCTCGTCCTCACCGTGACGGGCGTCTACCTCATGTTCTTCTACGCGCCGTCGGCCAACATGGCGTACACGAACATCATCCAGATCCAGACCGAGGTCCCGTTCGGCCTGTTGACGCGGAACATCCACCGATGGGCCGCCCACCTCATGGTGTTCTTCGTCTTCCTGCACATGATGCGGGTCTTCTACCACGGGGCGTACAAGCCGCCGCGCGAGTTCAACTGGGTCGTGGGCGTCGTCCTGCTCTTCCTCACGATCATGCTGAGCTTCACCGGCTACCTGCTCCCGTGGGACCAGATCGCGT
>CAIYQJ010000277.1 GCA_903928275.1 uncultured Chloroflexota bacterium | reverse complement strand
GCACCTCATCGTCTACGGCAACCCGCCGTTCCTGGCGCTCTTCGGGGCCGGCTGCATCGGGCTGCCGGCCGCCGAGGCGCTCGTGGACCTGCCGCACGCGGCGTTCCAGGTCATGGACGTGGCGTTCCGCGAGGGCCGGCCCCTCGCCTGCCGGATCCAGATGCGCGGGGGCCCGTGGCGGATGACGGTCGCCGAGCGGCGGGACATCGGCACCGGCGAGGTCTACGGGATCGCCATGCGCCTCGTTCCGCAGGAGTCCGGCGAGCCGGTCGGCTGACCGGAAGGGCCACCCGGGCGGCGGGCCCGGCGCGAGCGAGGGCCCGCCGGCGTGTCCGGCGACCGGCCGACCCCGGCTACCTGTCGCGGCCGGCCGCGGGCGTTCGACTACGCTCGCCGCTCGGGGCCGAATGCCTCGCGCCTCCGCGCCTCGAAGGGCGCCGCTCGGAGCGTCGCGAACCTGTAGCAGTCGGGCCCGATCGCGCGGAAGCACGCCACGCATCGCCGGGGGTGACGAGGCCTCGCTGCACCATCGCCCGGACGACATCCTTGTCATGCGCGACCCAGCGGCTCGTCTTCGACAGCGCCTGGCCAAGGTACGATCGGCCGGCCGACACGCGGCGACAGCCGCCCGCACCGCCTCGATGGCGGCGTCACTGGCGCCGCCGAGCATGCGGCCGATGTCGGCGGTGTCCTGCGGCCGCGAGGAGATCAGCTTCATGCTGACGACGAACGACATGGTGAGGGTCGGCAGGCCGCCGATGATGTTGTCCTGGGCGTCGGCGAGGGCGGTCCGGCCCCACTCGCCGGGCAGGCCGATGAGGTCGAGCTCGTGGCCGTCCGGGCTCTTCCACGCGGTGCCCTCAAGGTCCCCGCAGCGATCGAGGCGGCCGAGCATGGTCCAGCCCGCGGCCGCGAGGGCCACCCCGGCGCGGGTGAGGTCGTCGATCTTCAGCGCCAGGTCAAGATCGCCGGTGAAGCGCGGTGGCATGTAGGCGTTGGCCGCCACGGCCCCGGCCACCGCGATGTCGATTCCGGACTCGGCAAACGGCTTGCAGGCGTCCCGCCACCACCCGTGGGTCGGTCGCGGGGCTGCCATGAGGTGCCGAAGGTCGCTTCCCGACCCCGGTCGTTGCCGTCGTGCAGCCAGCGTCAACATCGAGTGACGCGCCGCGACGCGCAGGGCGCGACTGGGCAGGGCGACGGTAGCAGAGATCACGGCGCGATCGTCACGGGGTTGCCTCACGCGTCAAGGATAGGTGTGTGGTCCACAGCCGGTCCGGGTCTTCCGGCCCCGAATCCATGATGTGGCTGCCGGAACCGCAAGGGGTCACCCGCGGTGAGGATGAAGCGCACCGGCAACCCCGGGATCATCCGCCGCGCGCAGGCTGGGCTACCCCCTCGGCGACTTGGCGACCGCGGTGAGCAATCGCCGGGGACCGGGCGTCCCGAACAGGAACGCCGTCTATATGGCGGAACAGGCGACGGAGAGGTCATCAAGTCGGTGATCCTGCTCCAGAACGAACCGTTCGACATGGTTCACGACATCGACGTCCTGGCCGGGCAGGTCCCGACCGACTTCCCGCTGCCGGTCTCGGTCGATGATCTCGCCTCCGGGCGCTGCCGGTGGGCGCGGCCTCGGCGCGGCGGGGAGGGCCGCGCTCGCTCCCTCAGCGATCTGCCGGTTGGAGGACCTTCAGTCCCGCGGCGGTCATCGCCTCCTCTTCGGACACGCCGAGAAGGGTCCACACGCCGATGTGCTCGTCGAGATCGGGCCATTCGACGATCAACCCCTCCGGCTCGATCTCGAAGTGGTCCCGCTCGGCCGGCGTCGCCGTGCTGAGGCGACGCGACCACGCGGTAGGGGCGGAGACCACGCGTCCGTCTGTCAGGACGAACGTGATGAGATCGTCGTCGACGCGGACGTCCCGGACGATCGCCGGCTGGATCATCGCCCATCCTCCTCGGCCCGGACCCTCGCGCACTCTTCGTCCCATCTCTGGATCATCGCCGCCAGGTTGGCCTGCATGATCCTCCGGACCTGGGCCACCTCGTGGGGATTGTAGCCGCCGGGCGTCGCCATCTCGATCTCCGCTACCAGCCAGAACTTGGCACTGCCCTTGCCGTTCCCCTTGACGTGCACGTGTCGAGGCTCCCGACAGTCGAACACGACCATCTCGAAGACGTAGCCCGCTTCCCTGTGGAGAGTCGGCACACACCGGTCCTCGCTCGCACGCGCCCACGTCCGCAGGTGGCAGCCTTGTCTTGGTGGCGCGGCGCGTGGCGGGCATGGTGCCGCGCCCCACCCACCCGCGGATCACCAGCCGTCGGCCCGGCGCCCTTCCCTACGGAATCTGCATGAGGCCGCCGTCGGTGGCGGCACCTATGCTGGCACGGTCGGGCTCGGCGTCCTCGTGGGGGCGTGGGCCCCCGGCATCAGTCGGCAGGTGACCGGTGGAACTCCGCCGCCAGATCGGCATCGTCCGATCGTGGTTCTGGCTCCTGCTCGCGAGCGTCCTGCTCGCGGGCGGCGCGGCCTACATCGTGTCCGCCAACCTCCCGCGCGTGTACGAGGCCACGAACACCCTGATCGTGGGCCAGGGCCTCTCTGCCACGAACCCGGTCTTGAGCCAGCTCCAGGCCAGCCAGAACCTCTCGCAGACGTACGCGGACGTGGCCACCACGCGTCCCATCCTCGACAAGGTGAGCGCCAAGCTCAATCTGGGCCTGACAGCCGAGGAGCTGCGGGCCAAGGTGAAGGCGAACGCTCCGACGAACTCCACGCTTATCGCCATCACGGCGTCCGACGGGGATCCGGCCACCGCGGCCGCGATCGCGAACGCCGTGGCGGACGGCCTCATCGCCGCAAGCCCCGCCATCCAGGGTCAGCAGGGTGACTCCCAGGCCTTCGTGGCGAAGAGCCTGCTGGACATCCAGGGCCAGATCGACGCAGTGCAGGGCGATGCGGACCGACTCACCGGCCTGCCGGTTCGCACCGCCGCGGAGGACCAGCAGCTCGCCACCCTCCAGAGCCAGCTCATCACGCTGCGCTCCTCGTACGCAACCCTGCTCCAGCTCAGCTCCAACTCCGCGTCCAACCTGCTCACCGTGGTGGAGCCCGCCGTCCCGCCGGTCAACCCGTCCTCCCCGCGGCCCCTGCTCAACACCCTGCTCGCGGCGCTCGTGGGGCTCCTCATCGCCCTGGGGATCGCGTTCACCGTGGAGTACCTCGACGACACCGTGAAGAGCAGCGCGGACGTGGAGGAGGTGGTGGCCCTGCCCACCCTGGGCGCCGTGGCCAAGATGAAGGGCGACAGGAAGCGCAGCGAGATCTACCGCGTCGTGACGCTCATCAACCCGCGCAGCGCCACGGCGGAGGCGTTCCGGAGCCTGCGGACCAACGTGGACTTCGCGAGCGTGGACCGGCCGGTCCGGACCCTGCTCGTGACGAGCTCCATTCCCGGAGAGGGGAAGACCACGACCGCCTCAAACCTCGCCGTGGTCTTCGCCCAGGCCGGCAAGCGCGTCATCCTCGTGGACGGAGACCTCCGCAAGCCCGGCGTCCACAAGATCCTCAACCTCGAGAACACCTCCGGCCTCACCACGCTCCTCCCCGCGGACGGGCCCTCCCCGGAGGCCGTGTGGCAGGCCACCGAGCAGGAGAACCTCCGCGTCATCACCACCGGTCCGCTGCCGCCCAACCCCGCGGAGCTCATGGCGTCCAAGCGGTTCCGGACCGTGCTGGAGCGGCTGACGGAGCTCGCGGACCTCGTCATCATCGACAGCCCGCCGCTGCAGGCCGTGGCGGACGCCGCGATCCTCTCGGCCGTGACGGACGGGACCCTGTTCGTCATCGACGCCGGCCGCACGCGCCGCGGTGCCATCCGCCAGGGCCGCGAGACACTCGCCAAGGCGGACGCCAACGTCCTGGGTGCCGTCATGAACCGACTGTCCGAGCGCTCCCAGGGCGAGTACTACTACTACAGCTACCGGGGCTACTACGGCGCCGACCAGCCGACCGAAGCGAAGACCGGCGTGAGCAGCACGATGCCGGCGTTCGCGGCGAGCCCGCCCGGAACCACGATCCCCGCGCCCCCGGGAGCGCAGCCGACCGACCCGGGCGGGAGCGCCGGCGGATGAGGCGCGGCGAGACGATGGCCGAGTATTCGGGCGGAGCACACACGAGCGTTTCGTCCTCGAACAACCACTGGGACTCTGCGAAACCGTCCGGTGGGCGCAGGCGCGAGCCGGGCAACGTCTCGCTCAGCCGGCCGATCCGGACGCCCCTTGTGACCAGCTCCATCCCCGGAGAGGGGAAGACCACGACCGCGACCAACCTCGCGATCGTCTTCGCCCAGGCCGGCAAGCGCGTCATCCTCGTCGATGGCGACTTCCGAAAGCCCGGCGCCCACCGGATCCTCAACCTGCAGAACACCGCCGGACTCACCACGCTCCTGCACGCGGACGGCCCGTCACCGGAGGCCGTCTGGCAGGCCACCGAGCAGGAGAACCTCCGCGTCATCACCACCGGGCCGCTCCCGCCGAACCCGGCCGAGCTGATGGCGTCCAAGCGGTTCCGGACCATCCTTGAACGGCTGACGGCCATCGCGGACCTCGTCATCATCGACAGCCCGCCGCTGCAGGCGGTGGCCGACTCCGCGATCCTTGCCTCGGAGACGGACGGCGTCCTCTTCGTCATCGACGCCGGCCGCACCCGCCGCGGGGCCCTCCGCCAGGGTCGCGAGACGCTCAACAAGGCGGACGCGAACGTCCTGGGCGCCGTCATCAACCGGCTGTCCGAGCGCGCGCAGAGCGAGTACTACTACTACTACTCGTATCGCGGCTACTACGGGCAGGAGGGGAAGGCGGATGGGCCGACTGATGGCACGGCGTCGCCTCCGCCGCCGATGACGTCGGGCGCGGCGCCGGCAGAATCGAGTGGGGGTACGCCCGGATGACG
>CAIYQJ010000276.1 GCA_903928275.1 uncultured Chloroflexota bacterium | reverse complement strand
GGCCGCGACGAGCTCCGCGACCATCGCGACGCCGTCGTACGCACGCGTCGTGAGATCCACGATCGCGCCCGCCGCACCGATCGAGGCGACCGGGATGTCCTCTCGCCGGCGCGCGGCGACGGGCGCCGCGCCGGCCGCGCGCACGATCCCGGCGAGGCGCGTGGCCCAGATCAGGTCGTCGGCGAGGACGACGACCCGGGCTGCCGGCCGCGCGGCCTCGTGCGCGCCGTCGTCCGCGTCGGGGCGATCGGCCCGTCCGGCTTCGGTCGCCACTGCCGCCGCGGCGGCCTCGGGCGTGGTCAGCCGCCGACCGTCCAGGTCTCGCCGCCCGCGAGCGTCTTCGCGAGGTCGCCATGGCCCTCGCGGCGGATCGCGTCGTCGATCTGCCCCTGGAGCAGGGCATCGTGCGTGGTGCGCGGGACATTGCGGATGACGCCGATCGGGACCGGGAACTCGGGCCAGTAGATGCGCCCGAGCATGAAGTGGATGGTGGAGTCCTCGGACGACTCGTCGTGGACGATGAGGTCCTTCTCCGTGATCCCGTTGCCCAGCCGGACGACCTCGGGACGGACGCCGTTGAGGCGGATCCCGCGGTCGCGATCCTTCCCGAAGATCATCGGCTCGCCGTGCTTGAGGAACAGCATCCGGTCGTCGCGGACGTCGCGCTCGGTGAACTCGCGGTGAGCGCCATCGTTGAAGATGTTGCAGTTCTGGAGGATCTCGACGAACGTGGAGCCCTTGTGGAAGCCCGCGCGGGTGATCGTCTCCTGGAGGTGCTCGGGGAACGTGTCCACCGACCGGGCAACGAAGCTCGCCTCGGCCGCGAGCGCGACGACGAGCGGGTGGATCGGGTAGTTGACGGATCCGCCCGGCGTGGACTTCGTCTTCTGGCCGTACGCGGACGTGGGTGAGACCTGGCCCTTCGTGAGCCCGTAGATGCGGTTGTTGAACATGACGACCTTGATGTCGACGTTCTTCCGCATCGAATGGAGGATGTGGTTGCCGCCGATGGACAGCGCGTCGCCGTCCCCGGTGATAACCCAGACCATGAGCTCCGGGCGTGATGCCTTCAGCCCCGTGGCGAGCGTGGGCGCCCGGCCGTGGATGCTGTGGAACCCGTACGTGTTCATGTAGTAGGGGAACCGGCCCGAGCAGCCGATCCCGCTGATGAAGACGATGTTCTCGCGCGCGTACCCGAAGTCCGGCATGACCTTCTGGGCCTGGGCGAGGATCGAGTAGTCGCCGCAGCCGGGGCACCAGCGCGGGTCGACATCGGAGACGAAGTCCTTCTTTGTCAGGACGATGGGTCCGGCGTCGGCCAGCGCGGCCGCCTGCGTCTCGTTGTCGCTCATGGCGTCCGGCCTCACAGGTCGCCGAGCACGTGCTCGGCCTTCGTCTGGATCTCGCTGATCTGGAACGGCTTGCAGCGCACGAGGTTGAACCCCTGCGCGTCCACCAGGTACTTCGCCCGGATGACGAGGAGCAGCTGCCCCATGTTCACCTCGGGGATGAGGACTCGCTTGTAGGCGCGGACCACGTCGCCGGTGTTCTCCGGGAACGGGTTGAGGTAGCGCAGCTGCGCGTGCGCGATCGACTTCCCGCGCTGCTGGAGGCTCTCGACGGCGCTCCGGATGGCGCCGTACGTGGAGCCCCAGGACAGGATGAGCAGGTCGCCCTCCGGCGGCCCGAACACCTCGAGCGGTGGGATGTCGCGGGCGATCCGGGCGACCTTCTCGGCGCGCAGCATCATCATCCGGTGGTGGTTGTCCGGGTCGTAGCTCACGGTGCCGAGAACGTCGAGCTTCTCGAGGCCGCCCACCCGGTGCTCCAGCCCGGGCGTGCCGGGGACCACCCACGGCCGGGCGAGGGTCTCCGGATCGCGCATGTACGGGTAGAAGCCCTCGGGGTCCGTGCGGCTCGGGACGCGGAGGTCCGGCAGCTCGTCCGTCGTTGGGATGCGCCACGGTTCGGAGCCGGTGGCGAGGAACGCGTCGGACAGGTACACGACCGGGGTCATGTGCCGGAGCGCGAGTCGCCAGGCCTCCACCGCGAAGGCGAAGCACTCGCTCGGCGTGGCCGGGGCGACGACGGGGACCGGGGAGTCGGAGTTGCGCCCGAACAGGGCCTGGAAGAGGTCGCCCTGTTCGGTCTTCGTGGGCAGTCCGGTGGACGGGCCGCCGCGCTGGACGTCCACGACGACGAGCGGGAGCTCGACCATGACCGCGAGCCCGAGCATCTCGGTCTTCAGCGCCATCCCGGGCCCAGAGGTGCCGGTCATCCCGAGCCCGCCGCCGTAGCTCGCGCCGATGGCCGCCCCGATCGCGGCGATCTCGTCCTCGGCCTGGAACGTCTTGAGGCCGAAGTTCTTGTACAGCGACAGCTGATGGAGGATCTCGCTCGCCGGGGTGATCGGGTAGCTGCTGTAGAAGAGGGGCCGCTCAGCGAGCTGCGAGGCGGTGAGCAGGCCGAGCGCCGTGGCCTCGTTGCCCGTGATGTTCCGGTAGGTGCCGGGCGCGAGGTTCGCCGGCGCAACGCGATAGGTCGTGTGGAAGATCTCGGTGGTCTCGCCGAATGCGTACCCGGCGCTCAGGGCGCGCCGGTTCGCCTCGATGAAGATCGGGCGCTTCGCGTACTTCTCCTCGAGCCAGCGGAACGTGGGCTCCATGCTTCGCTCGAAGAGGAAGAACATGACGCCGAGGGCGAAGAAGTTCCTCGTGAGATCGACCTGCTTCGAGGTCATCTCCAGGCCCTCGAGCGCGCGGGCGTTGAGGGTGGTGACCGGGATCTCGTGGACGTTGTACGCCGAGAGCGAGCCGTCGTCGAGCGGGCTGTTCGCGTAGCCCGCCTTCGCGAGGTTCGTGGGCGTGAACGCGTCGGCGTTGACGATGATCGCTCCGCCGGGGACGAGGTCCCCGAGGTTCGACTTCAGCGCCGCCGGGTTCATGGCGACGAGGACGTCCGGGCGGTCGCCCGGCGTGTGGATCTCGCTGGAGCTGAAGCTGATCTGGAAGCCCGAGACGCCCGGGAGCGAACCGGCGGGCGCGCGGATCTCGGCGGGGTAGTCCGGCAGGGTGCTGATGTCGTTGCCGAAGACCGCGGCCGCCTGCGAGAACTGGCTGCCGGTCACCTGCATCCCGTCGCCGGAGTCGCCCGCGAACCGGATGGTGACCCGATCCAGCTCCTGGACCTCGATCTCGTGCTCTCTCGTCGTCACGTGCCCTGAGGCTCCTTCACGCTGGGCCCCGAATCGGGGCGGGGCGGACCCCGGCACGGGGTGGGATGCGCGGTCGGCCCACGGCCCAAGAGTACCGCGGATGGCCGTCCGAGGGCCGGAGCCGGGCGGACGGGATGGGGAGCCCGCCCCCGCGCTCGGGTGCTGGAGTCGGGCCTGCTCGCGTCCGCCGAGTTGCTAGGCTCGGGGTCCATGGATCGGCGCCGCCTCGAAGGGATCGTGCTCGTCGTCGTGTCGGCCTGCGCGTTCGGGTCGGGCGGCCTGTTCGCGGGCACCGTCTACGCCTCCGGCGTCGACTGGATGACCCTCCTGGCCTGGCGGTTCGTCTTCGGCGGGATCGTTCTCTGGGGGTGGGTGCTCCTGTCCGCCGAGCGGCGCAGGACGCTCCGGTCGGTGCGGCGGCGCGAGGTGCTGGTCGCCCTGGGGCTCGGCGTCGTGTACGTGGGCAACACGGGGGCTTACTACTGGTCGCTCGAGACGGTGCCGGTGAACCTCGCGGCCCTCATCGTCTACATCTACCCGGCGGTCGTGGCCGTGCTCTCGATACGCTGGGCCCGCCGCCTCCCGGGAAGGCGGCCGTGGGTCGCCCTGTCGGTCGCGCTCGCCGGGACCGCGCTCGCCATCGGCGGGATCCCGTCGACGGCGATGCCGCCGATCTCCGGGCTCGTGCTCATCGTCGCGTCGCCGCTCCTGTACTCCGTCTGGATCATCCTCGCGGTGCGCTACTCCGGCGAGCACCGGGGCGAGGGGTCCGAGGCCGGCGGGGCCGCGGCGATCGCGATGCCGATGATGCTCGTCTCGACCGCCGCCGTGTACTGGGCCGGCACCCTCGCGACCGGGCGGCCGGTCCTCCCGTGGCAGATCCCGCCCGAGGCGTGGCCCGGGCTCATCGGCGTGGGCGTGGTGGCCACCGCGATCGCCGTCCAGACCTTCTACGCCGGGGCACGCCGGATGGGCGCGGCGCAGGCGTCTCTCGTGAGCACCATCGAGCCCGTGTGGACGATCGCGCTCGCCGCGCTCCTCATCGGCCAGACGCTCACGCCCGTGCAGCTCCTCGGCGGCGTCTTCGTCATCGCGGGCGTCCTCATCGCCCAGACAGCGCCTGCCGGGGCGGGGCCGCAGGCGCTCGAGGTCCGTCTCGCCGACGAGTGAGGTGCGATGATGCGTCCATGTCCACCACCCGGGATCTCGCGGCCCGCGACGGCACCCGGCTCCTCGTCCGCAGCTGGGAGGCGGCCGGCGAGCCGTGGGCGACGGCGCTCATCGTCCACGGACTGGGGGAGCACTCCGGGCGCTGGGAGGCCGTCGGCGCCGCGTTCGCCGCGGCCGGCATCGCGACGGAGAGCTTCGACCACCGCGGCCACGGCTCGTCGGAAGGGCGGCGGGCGCATGTCGAGCGCTGGACCGACCTGCTCGACGACATCGACGACCGCCTGGCCGCGAGCCGCAGGGCGGGCCTCCCGGCGATCATGTACGGCCAGTCGATGGGCGGCCTGGCCGTCGCCGACGACCTCCTCGACGTGGCCCGGCCGGCGCCGGATCTCGCGGTCCTCTCGTCCCCGGCGCTCGGGGACCGCCTGAGCCCCGCGCTCCGCGCGATCGTGCCGGCTGTCGCGCGCATCGCGCCCACCGTGGCGGTCGCGAACCCGTTCACGCCCGCCCAGCTCTCGCGCGACCCGTCCGTCGGGACGGCCTATGCCGCCGACCCGCTCACGACGTCCCGCACGACGGCCCGCCTGGGCGCGGCCATCCTGGATGCGGCTCGCCGGGTGAACGCGAAGGTCGCCGCCGGGGAGCGGTTCCCGTGCCCGGTCCTGCTCATCCACGGAGACGCCGACACGATCATCCCGCCCGGCTCCACCGCGAGCCTGGACGGGTACCCGGGCGTGGAGCGCCGCGTGCTGCCCGGCGTCCTCCACGAGCCGCACAACGACCCGGGCGGGGACGCGATCGTGGGCGACGTCATCGCCTGGCTGCGGGCGGGGGCGGGAACGGCCACGTGACGCACCCGCTCTGGCCGCTGTACGACCTCAGGGTCCGAACGGCGCGTCTCGAGCTGCACCTGCCGACGGAGGCCGAGCTCGTCAAGCTCGCGACCCTGGCACGCGCCGGCGTCCACGGCGACGACGAGATGCCGTTCGCGTTCCCGTGGAGCACGATCCCCAGCCCGGGCTTCGAATGGGGTTTCGCCCGCTACCACTGGCGCCTCCGCGGGTCCTGGGAGCCCGAGCACTGGGGGCTCGACCTCGGCGTCTACGTGGACGGGCACCCCGTCGGCATCCAGGGCCTCTACGCGGGCGACTTCGCCCGGATGCACGCCGTCCATAGCGGATCGTGGCTCGGCCGCGATCACCAGGGGCGCGGGATCGGCAAGGAGATGCGGATCGCCATCCTCGCGCTCGCGTTCGACGGGCTCGGCGCGGAGGTCGCGGAGACCGAGGCCTTCGCGGACAACGCGGCCTCGCTGGGAGTCTCGCGCGCGACCGGGTACGAGGAGAACGGCGTCGGCCGGATGGCCCCGCACGGCGAGCCGCGCGACACCGTCCGGTTCCGGCTCACCCGGGAGCGCTGGCTGCGAGTCCGGGCGGAACGCCGGTTCCCGCTCGTGGCCATCGACGGCCTGGCGCCCTGCCTCCCGCTCTTCGGGGCCGGCTGAGACCGGGCCCCGCGGTGTTCATCCTCTACGGGGTCGCTGCGGGGATCGTCGTCGGGCTCATCCTCGGCGGACGCATCGACCGGCTCGCAGACCTGCGGATCCGCCTCGCCTGGCTCGCGATCGTCGCGTTCGGGGTGCAGGTCGTGCTGTTCCTCCCCGGCGTGGGCGACGCGCTTGGCGCCGTCGCGCCCGCCATCTACCTCGCGTCGACCCTCGCGATCCTCGGCGTGATGCTCGCCAACG
>CAIYQJ010000275.1 GCA_903928275.1 uncultured Chloroflexota bacterium | reverse complement strand
GGCGACGCTCGCCGAGCTCGCAGCCAGCATCGCGGAGCACGGCGTGCTCCAGCCGGTCCTCGTGACGGAGACGATCGACGGATACAGGCTCGTCGCGGGCGAGCGACGGGTGCGGGCCGCCAGGCTCGCCGGTCTCGACCGCATCCCGGCCATCGTCCGCGAGCTCGCCGAGCAGGATCAGCTCGAGCTCGCGCTCGTCGAGAACATCCAGCGCGAGGATCTCGACGCTCTCGAGGAGGCTCGAGCCTACCGGCAGCTCGTCGACGACTTCGGCTATACGCAGGATCGACTCGCGCAGCGCATGGGCAAGGCTCGCTCGACGATCGCCAACAGCCTTCGCCTCCTCGAGCTCGACGCGGCGGTGCAGGAAGCCATCGCCAGTGGCGTCGTCACCGAAGGCCACGGCAGGGCACTCGGAGGCCTGCCATCGGAGCGTCAGGCCCGCGTCCTCGCTGTGGTCGTCGATCGTGACCTCTCGGTGCGTCAGACTGAAGAGCTCGTTCGGAGGCTGCGCGACGCACCCGCGACCGATGCCGCGCCGAAGGAGGCAGTCCAGGTCGACGCGGAGCTCGAACGTGTCGAGACCGACCTTCGCGTTGCCCTCGGCACCAAGGTCAGCATCGCTCGGTCGCGCCGCGGCGGCCGGATCGTCATCGAGTACTACAGCGACGAGGAGCTCACTCGGCTCTTCGACCGCCTCGTCGGAGGGAGCGCGTGACGGACAACGCCAAGCGTCCGAAGGACCCCACCGTGGGGACAGGCTCGCAGCCGCAGCGGTCCACGCGGCGACGCGGAGCGGCGGACGACTACGGGGCGAACGCGATCCAGGTCCTCGAGGGCCTGGAGGCGGTGCGCAAGCGCCCGGGGATGTACATCGGCTCCACGGATGTCCGCGGACTTCACCACCTCGTCTGGGAGGTCGTCGACAACTCGATCGATGAGGCGATGGCCGGTCACGCGACGCGGATCGACGTCACGCTGCTCGCGGACGGGACCGTTCGCGTCGTGGACGATGGGCGAGGCGTGCCCGTTGGGCGGCACTCGACCGGGAAGGACGCCCTGGAGGTCGTCCACACGGTGCTCCATGCCGGCGGAAAGTTCGGAGGGACCGGGTACAAGGTGTCCGGCGGCCTCCACGGGGTCGGCGTGAGCGTCGTGAACGCACTGTCCGAATGGCTCCGCGTCGAATCCGCCCGAGACGGCGCGGTCTGGGCCCAGGAGTACGTGCGCGGCAAGCCGACCACACAAGTGACGAAGGTAGGGCCGCAGGGTGACCGTCGCGGGACGACGACGATCTTCCGCGCGGACTCGGAGATGTTCGAGACGACAGAGTTCTCGTTCGACACGATCGCCCAGCGCATGCGCGAGTCGGCCTACCTCAACAAGGGCCTGTGGATCCGGCTCGTCGACGAGCATCACGATCGAGAGCGGTCGTTCTACTTCGAGGGCGGTCTCATGTCCTTCGTCCGGCACCTGAACCGGAACAAGGACGTTCTCCACGACCGACCCATCTACGTCGACCGGACGGACGGCGTGACAAAGATCGAGGTCGCGCTCCAGTACAACGACAGCTTCACGGAGAACGTCTACGCATTCGCCAACAACATCAACACCGTCGACGGCGGCACCCACCTCACCGGGTTTCGCACCGCCCTGACACGCTCGCTGAACGAGTTCGCCCGGAAGAGCGGCATTCTCAAGGACGCCGACGGCAATCTCTCCGGCGAGGACGTGCGGGACGGGCTGACGGCCGTCGTGAGCGTGAAGCTGCCGAACCCCGAGTTCGAGGGCCAGACGAAGGCGAAGCTGGGGAACGCGTTCGTGACGCCGCAGGTCGCCTCGGCCGTGGCGGACGGCATCGTCCAGTACCTCGAGGAGAACCCGGGCGACGCGCGGCGCATCGTCGAGCAGTGCCTGCGCTCCGCGCGAGCTCGCGAGGCGGCCCGCAAGGCGCGCGACCTCGTCATCCGCAAGGGAGCGCTCGAGGGGCTCGCGCTGCCCGGCAAGCTCGCCGACTGCCAGGAGCGGGACCCGTCCAAGAGCGAGCTCTACCTCGTCGAAGGTGACTCGGCGGGTGGATCGGCGAAGGGTGGACGCGACCGCCGGTTCCAGGCGATCCTGCCGCTCCGCGGAAAGATCCTCAACGTCGAGAAGGCGCGGCTCGACAGGATCCTCTCGAGCGAGAACGTGCGGCCACTCATCGTGGCGCTCGGAGCCGGGATCGGCGAGACCTTCGACATCGCCAAGCTCCGCTACCACCGCGTGATCATCATGACCGACGCGGATGTGGACGGCGCCCACATCCGCACGCTGCTCCTCACCTTCTTCTACCGCCACATGCCGCTCATCATCGAGCAGGGCTACCTCTACATCGCCCAACCGCCGCTGTTCCGCGTGAGCACCGGCAAGGTGACGCGATACGCACAGTCCGAGGCAGAGCGGGATCGGATCGTCAAGGAGATGAACGCGAAGAACCTCTCGGTCCAGCGCTTCAAGGGGCTCGGCGAGATGAACGCGGACCAGCTCTGGGACACGACGATGAACCCGGAGACCAGGACGCTGCTTCGGGCCCACATCGAGGACGCGGCCGAGGCCGACGCGATCTTCACGATGCTCATGGGCGAGAAGGTCGCACCGCGCAAGGAGTTCATCAAGACCGAGGCGCGGAAGGTGCGCAACCTTGACATCTGACCACCGCCCGGACCCGTCGGACGAGGGCACGTTCGACATTGCCGCCCACCGCTGCTTCGCCTGCGGCGACCTGAACGTGCGCGGGATCAGGATGTCGCTGCACCTGGAGCCGGACCGCGCGTGGAGTGACCTGGTCCTGGATCCCGCTTTTCAGGGGTGGGACGGCATCGCGCATGGCGGGATTGTCGCGACGATCCTCGACGAGGCGATGGCATGGGCGATCGCGTCGCGTGATGCGTTCGGGTTCACCGCGCGGATGTCGATCGAGTACCGCCGGCCCGTCCCGGTGGGGACGCCGATCCGCGCGGAGGGCCGGGTCGTGGGCGCGCGGCGTCGCGTCCTCCGAACTGAGGCGGTCGTCCTGGACCCCGCGACCGGTGACGCCTATGCCACCGCGGCGGGCGTCTACGTGACGGCGCCCGAGGATCGCCGGCGTGAGATGCGGGACCTCTATCGCCTGACCGGAGTCACCGACGCCCCGGACGGGAGCCGTCGCTGGCGCGTCGTCCAGTCGCCGCCGGCTGTCACGGGTGTCGATACGCCCGCACTGGTGGCCGCGTCGGTGGAAGCGTGATCGTGTCCGCCGTCTCGCCGCGCTCGCGCGAGCCGAGCCGGACGACCGCGGCTGGGGGTGCCTTCGTCGACGAGCGCCTTGACGCGGCCCGGGCGGTGGGGCGTGGCCTGGCCGAGCACGTGGACGATCCGGACGCGTTCGTCGTCGAGCTCGACGCCGGCCTCCGGACGCTCGCCGATCCGTCGTTCGAGGCCGAGATCCGACGCGTGACGCCGGGCATCGCTTCGGTGCTCGGCGTGCGGACGCCGCTGCTCGATGCCGTCATGGGATCGCTCGTCCGGGGCCTGCGAGGATGCGCGCCGGCGCGCATCCTCCCCGTCGTCGACCGCCTGCTGCGTGAGCCGATCGCCGAGCAGCAGTGGATCGCGATCCGCCTCATGGACCGCACCCTCGACGCGGACCCCGAGCGGACCTGGCAGCTGATCCGCTTCGCGGCCCGCCAGGCGACCGAGTGGATCACGGTGGACCGCCTGTCCGAGCCGTGCGCGCGCGGGATCCTGCGCGAGCCGTACCGCTGGGCGGAGCTCGAGCAGCTCGTCTACTCGCCCTCGCGGTGGGAGCGCCGCCTCGTGGGGTCCACGATCGCGCGGATGCCGTTCGAGCAGCGCGACGGGGGACGGCGGCCGGAGGTCGCTAGCCGCGGCCTCGAGGTGATCGGGACGCTCATCGGCGACGCGGAGCCGGACGTGCAGAAGGCGCTCTCGTGGGCACTGCGATCGCTCGTGATCGTGGACCGGGCGGCGGTCGGGGCGTTCTGCGTCCGCGAGGCCGGGGTCGCCGGCCGGACCGACGACGGCCACCGGGCCTGGGTGCTGCGGGACGCGCTCGCCAAGCTCGACCCTGCGGACGCGGCGGCCATCGCGGCGTCGCTCACCGGCGTGCGGCGTCGCGCGGGCGCACCATCGACGTCCGACGCCGCGGCTGAGGCCGCGAGCTTCGGCCGGGGCCCGTCGACATCCGATGCCGCGAGCTTCGGCCGACGGCCGTCCACGACGGACCACGCGGCGACGGTGGAGCACCCGCCGACATGAGGCATGACCTGGACGACCGGGCGGCAGCCGGCCACGCTCGACCGACAGCATCCAGCGGGAGACAGACCCCGTGACCGACGACCTCGGCGACATCAGGACCATCCGCATCGAGGACGAGATGAAGGTCTCGTACCTCGACTACGCGATGAGCGTCATCGTGGCGCGTGCGCTGCCGGACGTCCGCGACGGCCTCAAGCCGGTCCAGCGCCGGATCCTCTACGCGATGGGGGAGATGGGCCTGTCCTCCACGTCGTCGTTCCGCAAGTGCGCGGCGATCGTCGGCGAGGTGCTCGGCAAGTACCACCCGCATGGCGACCAGGCCGCGTACGACACGCTCGTCCGGCTCGCCCAGCACTTCTCCATGCGGTACCCGCTCGTGGACGGGCAGGGCAACTTCGGGTCCGTGGACGGCGACAGCGCGGCGGCGATGCGGTACACGGAGGCGCGCCTCACCGCGATCGCCGCCGAGATGCTCATCGACATCGACCGGGACACGGTCGACTACATCGACAACTACGACGGCAGCCACAAGGAGCCCACCGTCCTGCCGGCCCGGCTCCCGAACCTCCTCGTCAACGGGTCCTCGGGCATCGCGGTGGGCATGGCGACGAACATCCCGCCGCATCACCTCGGCGAGGTCGCCGACGCCACGATCGCGCTCATCGACGACCCGGATCTCACGAGCGACGACCTCTGCGAGCACGTGAAGGGTCCCGACTTCCCCACCGGCGGCACAATCTTCCGGTTCGAGACGCAGCGCAACGCGATCACCGGCCTGACCGAGCGGATCGACGCGATCCGGCAGATGTACGCGCACGGGCATGGACGGGTGGTCATGCGCGCGCAGGTCGCCTTCGAGGAGACGCGCCGGGACCGCACGGCGATCATCGTCACCGAGCTGCCGTACCAGGTGAACAAGGCCGCGCTCATCGAGAAGATCGCGGACCTCGTGAAGGAGAAGAAGCTCGAGGGGATCTCCGACCTGCGGGACGAGTCCGACCGCGACGGCATGCGGATGTACATCGAGGTGAAGCAGGACGCGAACCCGCACAAGGTGCTCAACAACCTGTTCAAGCACACGGCGATGCAGACCGCGTTCAACCTGAACATGCTCGCGCTCGTCGATGGCCAGCCCCAGACCCTCCCGCTCAAGTCGGTGATCGCGCACCACATCGAATGGCGCCGGGAGGTCGTGCGGCGGCGCACGGAGTACGACCTCGGCAAGGCGCGGGAGCGGGCCCACATCCTCGAGGGCCTGAAGATCGCCCTCGACAACCTCGACGCGGTCATCCGGACGATCCGCGAGTCCGCGGACGTGGAGACCGCGCGGAAGAACCTCATGGGAGGGTTCGGGCTCACCGAGGTCCAGGCCCAGGCGATCCTCGACATGCGGCTCGCCCGCCTCGCCGCGCTGGAGCGGAAGAAGATCGAGGACGAGTACCTGGCGGTCATCCAGCTCATCGCGGAGCTCGAGGACATCCTCGCCAACCCGGGGCGCGTCCTGTCGATCATCAAGGACGAGCTCATCGAGCTGAAGCGCAAGCACGCCGGCGAGCGGCGCACGCGCGTCGCCGACGACGAGTCGCGCGAGATGACCGACGAGGACCTCATCGCGGACGAGGACGTCGTGGTGACGATCAGCCGGCGCGGCTACATCAAGCGCCAGCCGGTCACCACGTACCGCCGCCAGCACCGCGGTGGAAAGGGGATCATCGGCCACGCGACGCGCGAGGAGGACGCGGTCGACAGGCTCCTGGTCGCGAACACCCACGACTGGGCGCTCTTCTTCACGAACCGGGGCCGCGTCTTCAGCAGCAAGGTCCACGCGATCCCGGATGCGAGCCGGCAGGCGAAGGGTATCCCGATCATCAACCTCCCCGGCGTCCAGGTGGAGACGGGCGAGGTGCCCAAGGCCACCATCGTCATCCCGGACTTCACGGGCGGCACGTACCTCATGCTCGCGACGCGGAACGGCGTCGTGAAGAAGACCCCGCTCGAGCAGTTCGACAAGGTCCGCGCTTCGGGGATCATCGCGATCACGCTCAACGAGGGCGACGAGCTCGCATGGGTGGCCGTGACCAGCGGGGAGGAGGACGTGCTCCTCGCGACCGCCCACGGCAAGCTCGCGAGGTTCCACGAGGAGGAGATCCGGGCGATGGGCCGACAGGCGGCGGGCGTGATCGGCATCCGGCTCGCGCGCGCCGGCGACCATGTCGTGTCGATGGCGATCGTGGAGCCCACCTCCGACCTGCTGGTGCTCACCGAGACGGGGTACGGCAAGCGCGTCCGGCTCACCGAGTTCCGGCGGAAGCATCGCGGCGGGCAGGGCGTCATGCTCATCCCGCTGGAGGGTCGGAAGACTGGGCCGGTCGCCGCGGTGCAGCAGGTGACCGAGCTCGACGAGGAGCTCCTGCTCATCAGCGAGAAGGGGCAGGTCGTCCGCACGGACGTCACGTCCGTGAACCGCTACTCCTCGGGTGCGCGCGGCGTCATCGTCATGCGCCTCGCCGAGAACGACCGCGTCGTGGGCATCGCCGCGTTCCGCGCCGGACTCGCAGAGCAGCGCGCCATCGGCGAGAATGGCCAGGAGGAAGCGGAGCCGGAGACCGAGGCAGTCGAGCCGGAGCCGTGAGCGCACCCCTCGGTCGGGAGTCGGCGGTGTACTCGGACCAGTTCGACGTCTACGCCGGGAACGCGAACCCAGGGCTCGCCCGAAAGATCTGCCGGTACCTGGGCACCGAGCCCGGACGGGCGGAGATCTTCCAGTTCGCGAACGACAACATCTTCGTCCGCATCCTCGACAACGTGCGGGAGAAGGACGTCTTCCTGGTCCAGCCGACCAGCCGGCCCGTGAACCAGTCGATCATGGAGCTGCTGATCATGATCGACGCGTTCAAGCGCGCGTCGGCCGGGCGGATCACCGCAGTCATCCCGTACTACGCGTACGGCCGCTCGGACAAGAAGGACCAGCCGCGCGTCCCGATCACAGCCCGCCTCGTGGCGGACATGATCACGGTGGCCGGCGCGGACCGCGTCCTCACGATGGACCTCCACCAGGGCCAGATCCAGGGCTTCTTCAACATCCCCGTGGATGAGCTCACCGCGGTCCACCTGCTGTCGAACTACTTCATCCACAAGGGCCTGGACGACCTGGTCGTCGTGACGGATCTCGGCTTCGCGAAGCGGGCACGTACGTTCGCCGAGCTCATCGACGCGCCGCTGGCGATCGTCGAGAAGCGGCGCGTGGGCAACCTCGACCAGGCGGAGGTCCTCAACGTCATCGGCGACGTCCGCGGGCGCCGCGCGATCGTCGTCGACGACGAGATCGACACGGCCGGGACGCTGATGGAGATCGTCCGCGCGCTCGAGCGCGAGGGGGTCGACGAGATCTACGCCGCCGCCACCCACGCCGTCCTCTCCGACCCTGCGATCGAGCGGATCAGGGCGTCGTCGGTGCGCGAGATCGTCCTCACGGACTCGATCCCGATCTCGGCCTCCCGGATGGACCCGCTGATCACGCAGCTCTCCGTCGCCCCGCTCATCGGGGAGGCGATCCGTCGGATCCACCGGGGCGAGTCGGTGGGTGCGCTCTTCAGCAGCGAGCTGTCCTTCACCCAGGAGATGCTCCTCTGGGAGGAGGGCCTGCCCGCGGGCACCACGGGCGACGAGCCGGACACCGACGAGAGGGCGACGGTCGCCGAGCGCGCCTGACGCCAGACACCGACGGGAGGGCGACGGTCGCCGAGCGCGCCTGACGCCGCGACTCCGGCGGCGACCGGGTGGCCGTGGCGCCACCGGGCGGCTACGATGCAGCGGACACCGGGCGGCACACAGATGAGGCAGGGATGACGCTCCAGCTCCACCGACCCGACGGGCAGGGCGGGATCGAGGCGGCGGCGCCGAAGAAGCAGTGGCGCGAAGACCTCCGCTCACCGCGCTGGAACGTGCCCGCGCTCGCGAACCCCGAGATGAACCCCACCAGCAGCCTGCGCGCGTTGGTCTTCTGGCTCGCCCTGGGGATCGCCACGTTCGTGCTGCTGCTCGCGGGGTACGGCTCGGGCTTCTGGCACTAGCCTCCCCGAACTCCCCGCGCGGGTCGCGTCACGGGGCGGGGCACGAGGCGACCGCGAAGGTCGGACGGGGACCCTCGCCTATACTTGGGCCCTCATGCTCAGCTTCCTCAACCGCTTCGTCGACTCGAACGATCGCGAGCTCCGGCGGATCCAGCCCTCTGTCGACCGCGCCAACGCGCTCGAGGAGGAGTGGGCCGCGCTCTCGGACGCGGAGATCCGCGCCCGCTTCGACGAGATCCGCGCCGAGATCCGCGAGATCGCCGAGCCTTCCGAGCCGTCGGACGACGAGCTCAATCACCCGGAGCCCGAGCGCCGCCGCGAGTACGCGAAGGAACGCCGGAAGAAGGACACGGACCGTGTCCAGGGCGCACTCGACGACGTCCTCCCCGACGTCTTCGCGGCGACCCGGGAGGCGATGCGGCGCACGCTCGACATGCGGCACTTCGACGTGCAGCTCCTCGCCGGGATCGTGCTCCACCAGGGGCGGGTCGCCGAGGCGAAGACCGGCGAGGGCAAGACGCTCGTCGCACCGCTCGCCGCGATCCTCAACAGCCTCGCGGGGCGTGGCGTGCACGTGGTCACGGTGAACGACTACCTCGCCCGTCGCGACCCGCAGTGGATGGGGCCCATCTTCCACTTCCTCGGCGTGAGCCTGGGCATGATCACGCACGACGCGTCGTTCGTGTTCGACCCCACCTACCCCGCCACGGACGAGCGGCTCGTCGACCTGCGCCCGGTCACCCGGCGCGAGGCGTATGCCGCGGACGTGACGTACGGTACGAACAACGAGTTCGGCTTCGACTACCTGCGCGACAACATGGTCACGGAGCTCGACCAGCGCGTGCAGGGCGACCGGTTCTTCGCGATCGTCGACGAGGTCGACAACATCCTCATCGACGAGGCGCGGACGCCGCTCATCATCAGCGGGCAGGCGGAGGAGTCGGCGGACAAGTACTACACGTTCGCCCGCATCGTTCCCCGCCTGCAGGGCCGGCCGGAGGGCGACGAGGAGGGCGGCGACTACTTCGTCGACCTCAAGGAGAAGGCCGTCTCGCCCACCGAGCACGGCATCTCCAAGATGGAGAAATGGCTGGGCGTAGAGAATCTCTACGACGCCGACCCCACGCTCGCCCGGCACTTCGAGCAGGCCCTGCGGGCCCACGCGCTGTACAAGCGCGACCGCGACTACATCGTGAAGGACGGCGAGATCATCATCGTCGACGAGTTCACGGGTCGCCAGATGCCCGGCCGTCGCTGGAGCGAGGGGCTCCACCAGGCCATCGAGGCGAAGGAGGGCCTGCGGGTCCAGCGCGAGAACGTGACCCTCGCGACCATCACGTTCCAGAACTACTTCCGCCTCTACGACAAGCTCTCCGGCATGACGGGCACGGCCATGACCGAGGCGGAGGAGCTCTTCAAGATCTACAAGCTCGAGGTCGTGTCGATCCCCACGCACCGGCCGATGGTCCGGAAGGACGAGGCTGACCTCGTGTACCGGACGGAGAGCGGCAAGTTCCAGGCGCTCGTCGAGGAGATCGCCGAGATGCAGGCGGACGGCCGTCCGGTCCTCGTCGGCACCGTGTCGGTCGAGAAGTCCGAGATCCTCGGGGAGCTGATGAGCCGCCGCGGCGTGAAGCACGAGGTGCTCAACGCGAAGTTCCACGAGAAGGAGGCCGGGATCGTCGCGCAGGCCGGGCGCTCCGGTGCGGTCACGATCGCGACGAACATGGCCGGCCGCGGCACGGACATCAAGCTCGGCGGCGACCCGCAGGGCCTGGCGGCCGAGCTGCTCCACCGCCGGGGTCTCAGCACGCTCGACGCGAGCCCGGAGGAGTACGCGGAGGCCCTCGCCGAGGCGAAGGCGACCTGTGACGAGGAGCACGACCGCGTTGTCGCGGCGGGCGGACTCCACATCATCGGCACCGAGCGACACGAGTCGCGGCGCATCGACAACCAGCTCCGCGGCCGCGCCGGCCGGCAGGGGGACCCGGGGTCGAGCCGCTTCTACCTCTCGCTCGAGGACGACCTGATGAAGCGCTTCGCGTCGGAGCGCGTCTCGGGGCTCATGGAGCGGCTGGGCCTCGAGGAGGACCAGGCGATCGAGTCCCGCATCGTGTCGAAGACGATCGAGAGCGCCCAGTCCCGGGTCGAGGGCTACAACTTCGATCTCCGCAAGCGCGTCGTCGAGTTCGACGACGTGATCAACAAGCAGCGCGAGACGATCTACGCGGAGCGGGACAAGGTCCTGCGCAACGAGGACCTGACGGAGACGATCCGTTCGTTCGTCGACGACGAGATCGACCATCTCGTGGACCTCCACTGCCAGGGCGCCGCCCCGGACGAGTGGGAGATGGAGGAGCTCTCGCACGCGCTCCACTCGATCGGGCTCGAGGGGCCCGGGACCGCGCCGGACGAGCTGTGGGACGCGGGCGGGCTCGAGGCTCTGCGCGGCCACCTCCGCGAGATGGCAGACGCAAAGGTCGAGGCGCGCGAGGGCGAGATCGGTGAGGTCGACTGGGGGATGGTGGAGCGGCTCGTGCTGCTCCGGACGATCGACTCCCTGTGGATCGAGCACCTGACAGAGCTCGACGACATGCGCCGGGGGATCGGCCTCCGTGGCTACGCCCAGCAGGACCCGCTCAACGAGTTCAAGAAGGAGGGGTACGCGCTCTACGAGGAGCTGCGGGACCTCATCCGTCGCCAGGTCGCCACCACGATCTTCCGCGTGACGGTCGTGAAGGACGAGCCGCAGCCCATGCCGATGCCGGACCTGTCCGGCTTCCGGCCCGACGCCGAGACGGAGACCGCGGCCTCGTTCGGTGGCGAGACCGCGGGTGCCCCCGCGAGCGGCACGTTCGGCGCCGCGACCGTGACCGGATCGGGTGGCGGCACGGCGGGTGGCGGCGCGAGGACCGGCCCGGCGACCCACGTGCACGAGCCCATCGCGAAGGGGCTCCCGAGCGCGCCGGCGATGCGCCAGATGCAGGAGTCGCTCGGCGACCGGGCGGTGGCGCGGCCGCCGGCCACGGACGGACGCCCGGCCGGCGTCGCGAAGGTGGGTCGCAACGATCCGTGCTGGTGCGGCTCCGGGCTGAAGTACAAGAAGTGCCACGGGCGGTGAAGCCGCGCGCGCAGCGATCGACGGCCCGACAACGGCTCGCCGACGTCGCATTCCTCGGGATCGCCGCGGTGGCCGTGGTGACGGCGCTCGCCGGGTACGCCACGTACCGGATCTGGACGCAGGGCTACACCGACGAGGCGCGCCCCGCGGACGCGGTCGTCGTGCTCGGCGCGGCCCAGTACGACGGCACCCCGTCGCCGGTCTTCCGGGCCCGGATCGACCATGCCGTGGCACTCTGGAAGAGCGGGCTGGCCCCGTGGTTCGTCGTGACGGGCGGCGGCGCGGCCGGGGACCGCACGACCGAGGCCGCCGCCGCGCGTGCCTATGCGATGTCCCGGGGTGTCCCTGCGTCGGCCATCATCGGCGAGTCGAGCGGCACCACGACCCTCACGTCGCTCCTCGGCCTGCACGATCTCTTCGCCGAGCGCGGCATCCGGTCCGCGGTCTTCGTCTCGGACCGCGGCCACATGCTCCGTGTCATCCGGATGGCCGGCGACATCGGCATCGAGGCCTACGGGTCGCCCACGGACGAGAGCCCGAGCGACGCCACCCTCGCCGCCCGTGCCCGGGCCACCATCCACGAGCTCGGCGCACTCGGCTGGTACCTCGTCGTGGGCCAGTCCGAGACGCCCGGCTGATCGGCGCGCCCGGGGGCCGCTCGGGCGCTCTCCGCCCATCTTCCCTCTAGGCGAAGAGCGGACCTCCCCGTATACTGGCGCGGAAGTTCGACCGGCGGAGGGGGCCGGCCGACGGACCGTTGGTCACCCACCCCGCGAAGGTGTCCGCCCGCAGCCCATGGGCACCGACGCGCAGCCGAGAGAGGGGACAGGTGAAGCAGGTCGAGGATTCCCGGTTCATCGATCTCATCGCCTGCGAGCGTGATTGCCGATCGTGCAGCTATGCCGCCGCACTCGATTGCGACGGGAACTGTGGCGTCTGCGCGCACAACAACTACTGCCCTTGCGTGAACCCCGTCGTCGCCCGAAGCAAGTCCGCCATCCGGCTCATCGAGCTTCGGCCGATCCTCCTGCAGGACGCGCGGATCCAGGCCTGATGGACCTGTCCGGACAACGCGACCTCGCCGAGCGGATCGCAGCGACGTCGGGGAGGCTTTGACCTCCCCGCCAAGACGGAGCTCCTCGCGGAGCTGGAGGCACACACGGCCGAGCCCGGCTTCTGGGACGACCAGCGCGACGCCCAGAAGACGCTGCGGCGGGCCGAGGGTCTCCGGTCGGAGATCTCGCTCTGGACGGACATGGCGTCGCGCGCGGCGTCGCTGGTCGAGCTGCGCGAGATGGCGGACGACGCTGGCGACGCCGAGCTCATCGCCGAGGTCGATGCCGACGCCGAGAAGCTCCGCGCCACGTTCGAACGGGCGCGCTTCCAACTGCTCCTCGGCGGCGAGTACGACGAGCGGGGCGCCATTCTCTCGATCTCGGCGGGCGCCGGCGGGACCGAGGCCACCGACTGGGCCGAGATGCTCCTGCGGATGTTCCTCCGCTGGGCAGAGCGCCGCCGGTTCTCCACGGAGATCCTCGACTCGACCGAGGGCGAGCAGACGGGCATCAAGAGCGCGGCGGTCGCCATCGATGGCCGGTACGCGTACGGATACCTGAAGGTCGAGCGCGGGGTCCATCGCCTGGTGCGGATCAGCCCATACGACGGCCAGAAGCGGCGGCAGACGACGTTCGCGCTCATCGAGGTCCTGCCGGAGGCTGAAGACGACGTCGAGGTCGAGATCGACTGGGACGAGATCCGCATCGACACCTATCGGGCCACCGGCGCAGGCGGCCAGCACGTGAACAAGACCGATTCCGCGGTGCGCCTCACGCATCTGCCCACGGGCATCGTGTCGCAGAGCCAGAACGAGCGGTCGCAGATGCAGAACCGCGAGACCGCGACGAAGATCCTGAAGGCGCGCCTCCTGGAGCGAGCGCTCGAGGAGCGCGAGGCCGCGCGGCGGCTGCTGAGGGGCGAGCACGTGGAGGCCGGCTGGGGCAACCAGATCCGCAGCTACGTGCTGCACCCGTACCAGATGGTGAAGGACCACCGGACGGGCTACGAGACGAGCGACACGACCGGTGTGCTCGACGGGGACCTGGACCCGTTCATGCAGGCCGAGCTCGAGCGCGAGGCGACCGGAGGAGCGGTCGCCGAGGACGCCGCAGCCGAGTGATGGGCGAGGCGTCCGCAGTCGACGGGACGCGGTTCCGAGCCGCGACCGAGGAGGACCTGCCCGCCTGCGCCGAGATCCACCGGGCGTCGATCGAGGACGTTCTCGTGGCGCGCGGCCAGCCGGTCGTCACGTGGCAGACCGCACCGCTCGTCGAGCTGCTGTCGCACCTGAGGACGACGGACCCGGAGCGGTTCGTCATCGCGGAGCGAGACGAACGGATCGTGGGGTTCGCGTCCGCGTGGGTCCGGGGCGACGCGTGGTTCCTCGCCATGCTGTTCGTGCTGCCGGCCGACCAGGGCCGTGGGCTCGGGACGCGGCTTCTCGAGACCGTGCTCCCCCACTCCGACGATGTGGCGGCCGACGGTCGACCCCTTCGGCTCGGCGTCGCGACCGACAGCGGCCAGCCGGTCTCGAACGCCCTGTACGCGCGGCACGGCATGGTCCCCCGGATGCCGGCCTTCATCCTGAAGGGACCGGTGATCCACCCCGACGCATTCCCGAGGCTTCCCGACGGCGTCACCGCGACGTCGTTCGCCGCGATCGCGGCGGGTCCGCCCGACGGCCCGGGCCACCGGCGGCTCGTCGACGTGACCGGCGCGATCGACCGCGAGGTGATCGGCTACGCGCACCCGGACGACCACCGGTACCTCAGGGTGACCGCGAGGCGGGGCCACCTCTACACGGATCGGGACGGCGTCATGCTCGGGTACGGCTACGAGCGCGGCGACGGCCGGATGGGCCCGGTCGCGGCGGTGGACGGCGCGCTCGTGCCGGCGATCCTCGGGCATCTCGTGGCGTCGGTGGCGCCGCCGCCACGAGACTTCACGCTGGTCGTCCCCGGCGCGTGCGGTCCGGCGATGACGTGTGCGCTCCACGCCGGCATGCGGATCGTGGAGCCGCCCACGCTCCTGTGCTGGGATCGGCCGCTCGCCGACTTCTCCCGGTACCTGCCCATCGGCAACGCGCTGCTCTGACCCGGGGACGGCGTCGTTTGCCGGTTCCGGTGGCCCGGGGTACCCTCACGCGGACGTGCATCCCCTCCCCGTGACCGCTTCCGGAGCCTGCCGGGACGGTTCGTCGGCTCCCGGACGACCGCCCGCTCCACGGACCGGACCGTGACCCTCGCCCCCGATCGACCCGGCCGTTTCGGCCTGCGCGACCGCCTCGGCCGCCGGTCCGCGGACGGCTCGACACCCGCCGCGGTGTACGGGGCCGTGCGTCCCGTCATCGTCTTCCGCGACGTCGAGATGACGTACCCGGGCGGGAAGGTCGCCCTCCGCGACGTGGACCTGACGATCCGCGAGGGAGAGTTCGTCTTCCTCGTGGGGCCGTCGGGCGCGGGGAAGTCCACGCTCCTGCGACTGCTCATCCGCGACGAGGTCGCGACCAACGGCCAGGTCCTTGTGGACGGCGTGGACCTCGCCCGCCTCCGTCGCCGCGAGGTCCCGCGCGTGCGCCGCCGGATCGGCACGATCTTCCAGGACTTCAAGCTCCTGCCGAGCCGCCCGGTCTGGGACAACGTGGCGTTCGCGCTGGAGGTGACCGGCGCGCCCCGGAAGACGATCGCGCCGGCTGTCGACCGTGTGCTCGCGCTCGTGGGCCTCACGGCACAGGCCCGGCAGCAGCCGGCCCAGCTCTCCGGCGGCGAGCAGCAGCGCACGGCGATCGCGCGCGCGCTCGTGCACGACCCCCGCCTTATCATCGCCGACGAGCCGACCGGCAACCTCGACCCGCTCATCAGCTGGGAGATCATCCAGCTGCTCCTCCGGATCAACGAGCTCGGCGTGACCGTGATCATGGCCACCCACGACGCCGAGGTCGTCACGGCCCTGCGGCGGCGGGTCGTCGCGCTCGAGGACGGCCGTGTCGTCCGCGACGAGCTCGGCGCCGCCTACCACCGCGAGGACTGACGGCGTGATCCCCTTCGTCGCGTTCAGCCTGAAGCGAGCCTGGCAGGGCTTCTGGCGCAACAGCCTCATGAGCCTCGCCGCCACGGCCACGATGATCTTCATGCTCCTCCTGCTGTCGGGCTTCTGGATCGTCCAGAGCGGCCTCACCGCCGGGCTGCAGTACGTGGAGCAGAAGGTCCAGGTCGTCGCCTACATGCAGGAGACGGCGACCCAGCCGCAGGTGGACGCGGCGCTCGCGCAGGTCAACGCGATGCCCGACGTGAAGTCGGCGGAGTACGTCTCGAAGGACGAGGCACTCGTCCGGTTCCGGGAGAGCCTCGCCGCCCGGAACCAGCCGGACCTGACCGGCAGCCTCGACTCGAACCCGCTGCCGGCGAGCATCGAGGTCTACCTCGTGAACCCGTCGCAGTTCGCGTCGGTCGTGGCCGTCCTCCAGGCGGCCCCCGGGGTGGACCGCGTGGAGAACATCCAGCAGCTCGTCGAGCGGGTCACCACGGTGACGACCGTCATCCGGACGGCGGGCATCGTCATCCTCATCCTCGTCGGGTTCACGGTCTTCTTCATCATCGTGAACACGATCCGCCTGGCGGTGACGTCCCGCGCCGAGGAGATCGAGATCATGCGGCTCGTCGGCGCGTCGGACGCGTTCATCCGCTGGCCCTTCATCTTCGAGGGGGCTCTCGTCGGGCTCCTCGGCGCCATCGTGACGCTCGGGATCCTCGCGCTCATCGCCGCACCGCTCTCTTCGCTCATGATGGGGTTCTTCAGCGTCCTGCCCCTGGAGTTCGGGTCGCTCGTCCGGGACGTGGCGGTCCTCGTCCTCGGGACGGGTCTCGGCCTGGGCGTGGTGGGCTCGTACGTGTCCGTTCGCAGCTACCTCATCCGTTGACCGGACCGACGACGCAGGATCGCCCGTGACCCCGAGCGAAGCGCCCGTCCCGGCTTCGTCGCCCGCGGATCCAGCGGCCGAAGCTGACCGGGCAGACGTTCCGGCCGCGCCGGCCGCTCCCTCCATGGCGGGCGCCCGCCGCCGGCGTCCGCTCGTCGTCGCCATCGCGATCGCCGTCATCGCGGTCGTGGCGGGTTCCACGCTGTTCCTGTCCGGCTATGCGCTCGGTGCGCGCGTCGCTACCACGCCCGGGACCCCGGCCGATCGGGAGGCCCTCTTCGCGCCGTTCTGGGACGCCTACGGCGCGATCACCCGGCAGTTCGTCGGCGCGGTGGACGAGAGGAAGCTCGTCGAAGGCGCCATCGGCGGGATGGTGTCGTCCCTCGGCGACCGGTGGTCGCAGTACCTGACCTCGGACCAGTACCGTCAGAGCCTGCAGGGGATCTCGGGCCGCTTCTCCGGGATCGGCGCCACGATGGCCGCGCGGAACCCGGCCGGCGTGGACGGGCAGTGCACGCCGCTCGGTCCCGCGTGCCGCCTCACCGTGGTCGCGCCCACTCCCGGTGCCCCGGCAGACAAGGCGGGCATCCTGCCCGGCGACGTCGTGACGGCGATCGACGGGGTGACGGTCGACGGCATGACGGTGGACGCCGCGGTGACGAAGGTCCGCGGGGCGAAGGGGACGCCGGTCACGCTGACGATCGTGCGCGGCGGCGCGGCCCCGACCGGGATCACGATCGTCCGGGACTACATCGTGACCCCGGAGGTCCAGGCGAAGGACCTCGCGGACGGCACGGTCGAGTACATCAAGCTCGGCGGGTTCAGCGACCAGGCGTCCGCCGACTTCGCGAAGGCCGTGGCGGACGCCCGCGGCCGCGGAATCGAGAAGATCGTGGTGGACCTTCGCGGCAACCCCGGGGGCTTCGTGACCGCCGCGCGCGACGTCGCGAGCCAGTTCATCGCCTCGGGGCCCATCTACTGGCAGGAAGACGCGAAGGGTGACCGCATCGCGGCGGACGCGAAGCCCGGCGGGGCGGCCACGGGGTCGGACGTGCAGGTCGTGGCACTCATCGACGGGAACAGCGCGTCGGCGAGCGAGATCGTGGCCGGCGCGCTCCAGGACACCGGGCGGGCGGTCCTTGTCGGCGCGAAGTCGTTCGGGAAGGGATCGATCCAGGAGTGGCTTCCGTTGCCCGACGACAGCGGCGGGATGCGGCTGACGGTCGCGCGGTGGCTGACCCCGAACGGTCGCTCGATCGTCGACGCGGGGCTGACGCCCGACATCGCGGTGGCCGCCGACGCGGCCGCCGGCGGTCCCGGGTCGACCGGGGATCCCGTCATCGATCGTGCGCTCGAGGTCCTCGCCGGGCGATCGCCGGCGGCGACACCGGCCGCGACTCTCGCCCCGGCCGCGACTCTCGCCCCGGCCGCGACGGCGGTCCCGCTCACGCCGCCCGCGCCATGAATGGTCGGGTGACATGCCGCCCGACCATCCACACGGCCGCTGCGGCTCCGGCCCGCCTCGCACGAGGTTCGCTCTTGCAGTGACGCCGCGGTTCGGGTATGGTCCGCGCCAGCGAAAGGAGGTGATGTGCAGTGATAGATCGCTGTAGCTGCACCACCTCGCGGAGGACGGCGGCCTGACCGACGCCCCGCAAGGTGGTCGAGCATCGGACGCCGGTCCTCCAATGGGGCCGGCGTTCGTGCGCCCGGACCGGTGTCGGGTCAGCGGAGCCCCGCGCATGACGATGAGCCGCCGGCGCGCCATGACACCGCCGGGCGCCCCGACCCTGGATACGCCGCCCACGGGACGCAGCGGGCCGCGATCGCGACATGGACTGGAGCGACACCGATGGGCGAGGCGACGATCGCCCTCAATCGAAAAGCCCGACACGACTACCTCATCGAGGACACGCTCGAGGCGGGCATCGTGCTCGTCGGGACCGAGATCAAGAGCGTCCGGGCCCACAAGGTGAACATCACGGATGGCTTCGTCCGGATCGAGCGTCACCAGGCGTGGCTCGTGGGCGCCCACATCGCGCCGTGGGAGGGCGGCAACCGCTGGAACCACGAGGCGAAGCGCGACCGCAAGCTCCTCCTGCACCGGTTCCAGATCATCGCGCTCGGCGTGAAGATGAAGGCGAAGGGGATGACGATCGTCCCGCTGCGCCTCTACATCGACGCTCGCGGCCACGCGAAGGTGGAGCTCGGCATCGGGCGCGGGAAGAAGCTGTACGACCGCCGACGGGAGATCGCCGAGCGCGACTCCCGGCGCGACATGGCCCGCGAGCTTGCCGACGTGACACGGGGCCGCTGAGGGCCTCGATGCGGCGCCGGCCGGGCGCGATGACGACACGCGCCGGCGGCCGGGTGGGAGCCGCCCGGAAGCCGACCCGTCAGCGGCGCGGGTCGGCGGCCAGCCGCCTCCGCGCGGCGTCCACGTAGGCCGGGTCCACGTCGATCCCGACGAATCGCCGACCGAGGTCGAGCGCCGCGACCCCGGTGGACCCCACGCCCATGAAGGGATCCAGCACGAGGTCGCCCGGGCTCGACCCCCACTCGATCAACCGTCGGAGCACGGAGACAGGCTTCTGGGTCGGATGGTGCGGGTCCTTCCACCGCTCTCGCCCCATGCAGATCGGCGCCTCGATGAAGTTGTGCATGTCGCGCTGTCGCCCGAAGTTCCACGCGTGGCCCCGGTCCCACGTGGCGACGATGAGCTCGCAGCTGTTGAGGAACCCCGCGCGACGGAGCTTGGGCGGCGGGTTGGTCTTGTGCCACACGACGATCTGGAACGTGTCGAACGCCGGATCGAACGCCGCGTGCCACGGGCCGAGCATGTTGTAGCTCGTGAAGGCGAAGAGGTTGCCGGTGGGGCGCAGGACGCGCCGCAGCTCGGGCAGCCACTCGGCAGGGTCGAACGCGTGGAGATCCCACTCGGCCACGTCGTTGTTGAACGGCCGGCGCCAGCCCGGGTCGATGTTCCCCGTCGAGTAGCCCGCGAGGTTGTACGGCGGGTCCGTGCAGATCAGGTCGACCGAGCCGTCCGGGATCCGCGCGAGCAGCTCTCGCGCATCGCCCACCCAGAGGCGAGCCGGTCCCGCCGCGTCGTCCTCGGCACTGGCTGGACCCGGGCCGGCGGCGTCGAGCGGGGCATCCATCGTTCGCCGATGGTACGCGGCCGGAGGACCCGTCGACCGCGCGCGCTGAGCTCCCGGCAGCCGGGCGGAGGCGCCCTCGGCCGATCAGGCCACGGATTTCGTCGTTCATCGGCCGCTGGACGTGCTAGATTCGTGGGGTGGGCGCGGCCAACGACCGCGAATCGCGCGTCTCGCGGCCACGCATCGAGGTGCCGTCATGGCCACCGTCATTCAGTCCGGCGCGGTCGAGCCCTCAAGTCCGAGGTTCGCCGCCGGTCCCGCCTATCGACCGGCCCCTCCCGCAGCGCCGCGCATGGAGCCGCCGGCCGGGCCCGTGACCGAGCTGGACCCGGCGCGGATCCGCCGCCTGGCCGTGGTGGAGGCGCGTCGGCTGGACGATCGGACCCAGGGCTCCGCGGCCATGTTCGAGCGGGCGAAGGCCGTCATGACAGGCGGCGTGCCATCGTCGTACCAGGCGCGCAAGCCGTGGCCCATCTACCTCGACCGCGGCGCGGGCCAGCACGTGTGGGACGTGGATGGGACACGGTACCTCGACGTCCACAACGCGTTCGGGAGCATGGTCCAGGGCCACGCGAACCCGATCATCGCCGAGGCGGTAGCGCGTCGCGCCCGGCTCGGGACGCACTTCGCGGCGCCCACGGAGGACTCGATCGCCGTCGCGGAGCAGCTCGAGCGGCGGTTCGGGCTTCCGCAGTGGCGCTTCCTCAACTCGGGCTCCGAGGCGACGATGGACGCCATCCGCCTGGCCCGCGCCCTGACGGGCCGCGACACGATCCTGAAGATCTTCGGTTCGTACCACGGCCACCACGACTACGTCATGGTGTCGATCGGCGTGAGCGTGTACGAGGGGACCGACCGCAACGACTACCCGTCCATCCCGTACGGCGCGGGGATTCCGGACGTCGTCACGCAGATGACGATCCCGGTCCCGTTCAACGACGCCGACGCGCTGGAGCGCCGGATCGAGCGGCTCGTGGCGGAGGGGCGCCTGCCGGCCTGCCTCATCATGGAAGCCGCGCTCATGAACTGCGGCGTCATCCTCCCGGAGCCCGGCTACCTGGAGCGCGTCCGCGAGATCACGCGGCGCCACGGGATCGTCTGGATCGTGGACGAGGTGAAGACCGGCCTCACGATCGCGGCGGGAGGCGCCACCGAGTACTTCGGGATCCGGCCCGACATGATCTGCCTCGCCAAGGCCCTCGGCGGTGGGCTCCCGGCGGCCGCGATCGGCGCCACGTACGAGGTCATGGAGCCGGTCCGCGACGGCCGCGTCGTCATGGTCGGGACGTACAACGGGAACCCGCTCGTCATGGCGGCGGCCCGCGCGAACCTCGAGCTCGTCCTGACGCCGGCTGCCTACGCCCACCTCGGCGTGCTCAACGACCGCATCCTCGGCGGCGTCCAGGGGGTCATCGACGCGTACGGGATCGGTGCGTACCCGGTCGGGATCCGCTCAAAGGGCGTCATCGCGTTCTCGCGCACGAAGGTCGTGGACTACGAGTCGTTCAAGAACGCGCAGGACGAAGCCCTCATCGGGCTCACGTGGCTGTGGAACGCGAACCGCGGGATCTTCGCTGCGCCGGGCCGCGACGAGGAGTGGACGTTGTCGATCGCGATGACCGACGCCGACGTCGACCACTATGTGAACACCTTCGGCGAGCTCGTCCACGCCCTGACGCGCTGATACGGGGTCTCAGGCTGGAGCGACCGACCCGGCAGGCGGCGACAGCGTCACGCGCGTCTCGTCGACCCAGTCGAGGACGGCGCGCGCCTGGTGCTCACCGGCGCTGACCGTCGCGACCCAGAATCGTCCGAGCTCCGCGAAGAGCGGCTCGCGGGCGACGGCCGCCCGGATCGCCGCGAAGGTCGCGAGTCGCTGTCGCGCGTCGGCCTCCGCCTGGTCCAGCATCCCGGCGATCGCCTCCGGGTCGATGTTGGCTCCGAGGAAGACGCGGAGCAGCAGGGGGTTCCGCGGCGGCGTCGGGAAGATCGGCTCCAGGAGCCGCGCTCGGAGGTGCTCGCGGCCGGCCGCGGTGATCTCGTAGGTGGACGCGTTCGCCCGGCTCCCTGGTCGCGAGAGCACCAGCCCGGCCGCCTCCAGCCGTGCGAGCGTCGGGTAGATCTGCCCGAAGCTCTCGTACCAGAAATGGCCGAAGACGTCCGCGATCGCCCGGCGGATCCGGTAGCCGCTCATCGGCTCGATCGACAGCGCCCCGAGGACCGCGACGTCCGTCTGGCTCGTCCGCTTCATGGCTCGCGCCCCTCTGCGTGCTGGTGCTATATCTTGCAGATATATACTACGGTCCACGGCCCGGGACCGGGGCCGATCCGAGCCGGGAGACACCGATGGACCTTGAGACCCTCGCGAAGAGCAAGTACATCTCGCTGACGACGTACCGGAAGGACGGCAGGCCCGTGGCCACTCCCGTGTGGCTCGCACGAGACGGCGACACGATCGTGGTCCTGACAGGTCCCTCGTCGGGGAAGGCCAAGCGCCTCCGCAACGGCGGGCGCGTCCTCGTCGCACCGTGCGACATGCGCGGCCGGGTGAAGGGCGAGGCGGTCGGGGGGACGGCGACGCTCCAGGACGCGGCCGGGACCGCCGCCACGCACGCTCTCATCAGGCGCCGGTACGGGATCCAGGCGCGGCTTGCGTACTGGCAGCAGGACCGCAAGGCGAAGGGGACGGCGGCGAGCGTCCACCAGGGGATCGCCATCCACCTCACTGGCGGGGCATCGGCGGAGGCCGCGGCCGGTTGAGCGTCCAGTCCGTGCGGGCGGTGGCAGGCATCTGCGCCGACGGGGGTCATCGACACTCGCGGTATGATGCGTTCAGCCGGCGCCCGCGGGTGTCGGCTCTCATCTGCGTGGGGATGCGTGGTCTCGACGGGGCCCCGCCATCCGGGAACGCGAGCCGAGGATGCCGCTCTGGCCTCGTAAAAAGGCGGCAAAACGAAGTAACTGGCAACCGCCAGCCTGCTCTCGCCCTCGCTGCTTAGGCAGTAAGGTGAGCGTGGAAGCGGCCTCCCCCTCGTGGGCCGTGGAAGCGTCATTCAGCGAGGGTGCGACACCGGCGAGCGTCTCGTAGCCGGAGGTTCAAGCCCGATCTAGGGGCACGAGACTGGACCTGACGGCAGACTGCCGATGGCCGTCCGGCGGGTCGACGACAAATCATCGGACACGCTCGTAGTGGTCCCGGGTCAAGGGTCTCGGACGGGGAGTTCGACTCTCCCCCATCTCCACCACTCCTTCCGTCCGCCGGCTGCGGCCCGGGTGGCCCTCATCGGGCGTCCGGCGAGTACCCGAGATGCCCCCGGCGGCCATCGGCCGTGCCCTGGGCGGCCGCCCGTCCCAGAGGAGATCGCCCGTGAAGGCAGGGATCATCGCGCCCCAGGGCTGGACCGGGGAATACGATGGCTGGGACGCATCGGCGGCCTGGGATCGGACCGTCGAGGTCGCCCACGAGGTCGACCGCCTCGGGTTCGACTCGCTGTGGCACTTCGACCACTTCCACACCTTCCCCGAGCCCAACGACGAGATCACGTTCGAGTCGTTCACCGCCCTGTCCGCTCTCGCCGCACTCACCCGGCGCGTGCGCCTCGGCCACATCGTCATCTGCACGGCGTTCCGGAACCCAGCCCTCACGGCGAAGATGATCTCGACGATGGACATCGTCAGCCGCGGCCGGATCGAGCTGGGGATCGGCGCCGGCTGGAAGCGGGACGAGTGGCTCGCGTACGGGTACGGCTTCCCGCCGACGCGCGAGCGGCTCGCGACGCTGGCCGACCATCTCGAGGTCATCAGCGCGATGCTCCGACCCGGGCGCGCCGATCACGCGACGTTCGAGGGCAACCGCGCCCGCGTCGCGGACGCGATCAACGTCCCGAAGCCCATCCAGCAGCCGCGCCTGCCGATCATGGTCGGCGGCAACGGCCCCGAGGTGACGTGGCGGCTGGCCGCACGGTTCGCCGACGAGCTGAACCTCGACGGGCCGTCCCCCGAGACCACGGCGGAGTGGCTCCCGGTGATCCGCTCGCGCTGCGAGGAGGTCGGGCGCGACCCGGCGTCGCTCCGCGTGTCCGTGCACCTCTGGTGGGGGGACGCCGTGGGGTCCGCCGAGCGCGTGGACCGCCTGGGGCGATACGCGGACCTGGGGATCTCGCGGACGATGGAGCTGGTGCGCGACGCCACGCTCGGGCCGGACGCGCTCGAGCGGTACGCCGAGGATTGCCGCGCGGCCGGAGTGGAGCTCGCGCCGACGACTGCCTGAGGAGCGGGCCGAGAACGGCCCGGATCCAGGGTCCGGGAGCCTCGATGGGGCCCGGGATCAGTCGGCCATGTCGATCCAGATCGTCTTGAGCTCCATGTACTGGTCGTGGGCGTGGACCGACTTGTCGTGTCCGCCGAACCCGGAGAGCTTGAACCCGCCGAAGGGCGTGGTGAGGTCCCCCTCCGAGTAGCAGTTGACGCCGACCGTGCCGGCATGGACCGCGCGCGCCATCCGGTGGGCCGTGCGCACATTCTCCGTGTAGATCGACGCGGCGAGCCCGTAGTCGGTGTCGTTCGCCAGGCGGATCGCCTCGTCCTCGCCATCGAACGCGACGACGGTGAGCACCGGCCCGAAGATCTCCTCCTGCGCGATCCGCATGTCGTTCGTGGCGTCGTCGAAGATCGTCGGCGCCACGAAGTACCCCCCCGTCTCCTCGAGGACGCGCCCGCCGCCGGTGACCGCCCGCGCCCCCTCGCGCGTTCCGGCCTCGATGTAGCCGAGGACACGCTCCATGTGCACGCGCGTGACGAGCGGGCCTACACGCGTCGCCTCGTCGAGCGGGTCGCCCACGAGCCAGGTGGATCCCGTCACGTGGACGAGTCGCGCCAGGAGGTCGTCCTTGACGCGCCGGTCCACGAGCAGCCGGCTGCCGGCGCTGCAGTTCTCCCCCATGTTCCAGAAGATCGCGGCGGAGACGCGCTCCGCGACCCGGTCGAGGTTCGCGGCATCGGCCATGACGATCTGCGGGCTCTTGCCGCCGAGCTCGAGCATGACCCGCTTGAGGTTGCTCTCGGCGGAGTGCGCCAGCACGGTCCGGCCCACCTCGGTGGACCCGGTGAACGCCACCGCGCCGACGTCCGGGTGGCGGGCGATCGCGGTCCCCACGACGCTGCCCGGACCGGTCACGACGTTGAGGACGCCGGCCGGCAGCCCCGCCTCGGCGGCGAGCTCGGCGATCCGCAGCAGGCTCAGCGAGGTCACCTGGGCCGGCTTGATGACGACGCAGTTCCCGGTGGCGAGGGCGGGCCCGAGCTTCCAGGCGGCCATCTGGGCGGGGTAGTTCCAGGGGACGATCGCGCCGACGACGCCGATCGGCTCGCGCACGACCATCGCGACAGCGCCCGGACCGGTGGGCGCGACCTGGTCGTACAGCTTGTCGATCGCCTCCGCGTGCCAGCGGATGCAGGCGGCCGTGTCCGGGATGTCGAGCGCCCGGGTGTCGCTGATCGGCTTGCCCACATCGAGGCTCTCGATGAGCGCGAGCTCGCCGACATGCTCGTCGATGAGGTCCGCGAACCGGACGAGGAGCCGCTTCCGGTCGCCGGGTGCCATCCCCGACCAGACGCCCGACTCGGCGGCCCGCTTCGCCGCGGCGACGGCGCGGTCCACGTCCTCCGCGTCGCACTCGGCGACCTCCGCCAGGGTGCGTCCGTTCGCGGGGTTCTCGACCCGGTAGGTGCGCCCGCTCGCGGCATCCACGAACGCGCCGTCGATGAAGGCCCGCGTGCGGAACGTCAGCGCCGCGACTTCTTCCGCGATCCCGGTCATGTCGTCCTCCAGTCGCCGTGCGCCCCCGCGAAGACCTCGGGCGGACCCGTCGGGATCGGCATCACGCCGGATTGTGGCAGCCGGCGGGTAGGCGCGCGGGGTCGGCCGCCGCTGCCTCGCCATGGCGAGAGGACCGCCCGAGAGCCGGGTCCCACCCCGCGGTCCGCGGGCCGCTGTGCGGCCGACTACCGAAGCTCGTGTGACCCCGGTCGCACCTGCGATCGCGGGAGGAGGCGACAGTGGCGGCGATGCGGGCGGCGCCGGCGGTGGCTCGGCGCAACGCGGGTGCGACGAGGTGGGCGAGATGAGCTTCTTCGGCGGGATCCGGCTGATCGTCGATGGATGGGCGCGACCGGCCCCCGAGCCGGTCGACGGGCCGCTGGCTCCGATCCGGCCCGGCGCGTGGGCCGAGTGGGCACAGGCGGCCGCGCCTGCGACGGACGAGGTGCGGGCCGCGTGGGCCGAGTGGGAACGAGCATCGACGTTCGCGGAGGTGTTCGACGGGGAGCCCGGAGACACCGGAGCGACCACCGACGGCCGCTGGGGACGCGTGGCAGCGCGCACGACGGTGCGGGCCGGGTCCGCGCGTGCGAGGTGGCCGGGCGGGGGCGGATCGGGGGCGCGCCGGGCGCGCTGATCCCGGCCACGCCGGCCACGGGCCGGGCGATCCCGTCTGGGCGAGCAGCCCGTCCGTCTCGTCGAGCGCGGGTCGCGCGCCGAGAGACGCCAGCCGAAGGCGAGCGTGGCGGAGCGCGTGACGAGCCTCGGCGCCACGGCCCGGTCGGACCAGGCAGCGGCCCGCTCCGAGCCCTGCCGTCAGCTCGAGCACGAGGCACAGGTGGACGAAACCCGGCTCCGCCAGGGGCCGCCGATCACTGTCGGCCGCACAGCGGAACCCGAAGCGCGCGTAGATCGGTTGGGCTCCGGTCATGACGGGCAGGGAGTGGAGGACGACGCGGTCGCGCCCGTCGGCGCGGCGGGCGGACCGTGACGTGCACCAGCCGATCGTCGCACGAAGAGCTCGGGGTGGGTTCCGGCCGATGTCGGGGTCGTCTCGGCGACAGCCTTCTCGACCGCGCTCACGGGACACCGCGGCGTCGGACCCGAGGGACGGCTCGCCGGTCGGCCGCCGCGGCCGTCAGGGAGCGGGTGACGGCGGCACGACGACGCCGTCGGGCGGCGGGAGCACGCCGCCGTCGGGCGGCGGGAGCAGGCCGCCATCACCGGGCAGCGCGCTCGGCGCGGGCTCCGGTTTGGCCGCCGGAGCCGCCGTCTTGCCGAGGAGCGTCAGCCCGTCCACGCGGGCGTAATGCGAGTAGAACGTCTCCGTGCGGATGACCTTGCCGTCCTTGTCCTTCACGACACGCGTCACCCAGGTGTCCTGCCCGACCGTGGGGTACTCGACCCTCTTCGCGGCTCCCGGCGGCAGGGAGGTCGTGTACTGCGTGAGGTCGGCGCCGGGGTTCACGTTCTTCACGATCGGCGTCGTGAACGTGGTCGTGCGGCCGGTGGGGACCGAGTAGAGGTCGAACCGGACGACGCCCGGTGAACCGAAGCCGCGGATGAGGACCGGGTACGGGGTGTCGTTCTGCCACGCCATCGTCTGTGCGGCGCCGCCGCTCATCCAGACGGTGGCGTCGAGGCCGAGCGGGTACCGCGAGATGTAGTAGTAGTGCGGCGAGCGCGCGAGGATCGGGAACCCGGCGCGCACCGCGGCGTTGAAGAGCGTGGTGGAACACGAGCAGATGCCGCCCGCGAAGGCGCCGGTCTCGGCCGAGTGGCCGTTGATGATCGCGCCGCCGGCGGTGTAGCCCTCCGCCGGCGTGGGGATGCCCACGACCTTCCAGAAGTCGAACACCTCGCCGGGCGCGACGACGGTCCCGTTGATGACCCCGGCGGGGATCGTGATGTTGGCGGAGAAGCCGTTCTGCGGGCCGACGTCGTAGTGGGTGGTCCACGTCGAGATCATCTGCATGAGGGGCGCGGCGGCCGTCGCCTGGGCGGTGGTGAGCGCCGGGTCCAACGCGATGAAGGCGAGCTCGACCGGCACGTTCGGGACGGTGGGGTCCTGCCCGCGCGCGAGGAGCGCCTCGGCGACCCGGGCGGCGGTGGCGGTGGCGTCGAGCGTGCGGCCGGCGAGGCCGCCGGTCGCGCCGACGACCTTCCCGGTCTTGTCCATGAGGAACGTGGCGCTCCTGGCGGGGCGGTCGATCTTGGGTGCCAGCTTCGCGATCGACTTCGCGGCCTTGGCCGTGTCCACCACCGGCCCGAACGAGCCGTCGGGGCGGGTCCCGAGCGAGATCCACGTGCGGACCGTCGGGGCGGTGACGGTCCACTTGTCCGTGCCCTGCGCGACGAGCAGCGCGCCCTGCATCCGGGCGGCCGCCGTGACCGCGTCGTACGCGTCGGGCGTCGTGACATGGGGGTCGGTGGGCGCGTACGCCGCGTCGACGGCCACGGTCGACGGAGCGGCGGCGGACGACAGCGCCGTGACGACCTGGTCCGTGGCCGTCCGGACGTCCATCGCCGAGCCTGGTCGAGCGGGCGTGACGCTGAAGCCATCCGGGCGATACGTCACCGACGCGTCGGTGCCGGGCGAGTCGGTGCGGCCGGCGACCTGCGCGAGCGCAGCCTGGACGGCGGTCGGGTCCACGACGACGACAGGGTCGATGCGGACGCCCCGGACGGCGTTCCCGACGCCGGCGACGAACCGGTCGACCGGCTGGCCGTCGCGGCCGACCGCGAGCGCCGCCGAGACGAGGCGGTCCACGTCGGCGTGGCGGCCGAGCGCCGCATACGAGACCTGCTCCGCGCCGGCGCGCGTGTTGACGGTCACGGTCCCGCGCGCGTACCCGGCGAGCGAGGCGGTGAGGGCGGCGGTGGCCTGCGCGGCGTCCATGCCCGACAAGTCCGTGGAGCCGACGCGGACACCCGGCAGCACCCGGCCCACGTACTGCTGCTCGGTGGCGAGCACGAGCCCGGTCGCGAGCGCGAACGTGGCGAGGAGGCCGAAGGCGACCCCGAACGTCACCCGCGGCCAGGAGGTGCGGCCCCGGTGGCCGGTGGACCCCTGGTCGATCTCTGGTGCGAGCTGCGTGTCGAGCCCGGTGGTCATGCGCGCGCGGCTCTCCGGCAAGGTCCGACTCCGCACGGGGCGGGGCCGGGGACGCGAGGACGGTCCCCTGTGAGACCCATCCTACCAAGGACCTCGAAGAAAGCCCGCGGGCCTCCTTCGAGGGAGGCGCCGCGCGGCTGTCAGCTGGGTCGCGGCAGGACCACGACGCGGCGGTCGGGCTCCTCCCCGATCGACTGCGTCGTCACGTTCGGGTCGTCGCGCAACGCCAGGTGCAGCCAGCGGCGCTCGAGCGCCGGCATCGGCTCGAACTGGACCATCTTGCCGGTCTCGACCACGCGCTCCGAGGCCCGCGCGGCGAGCTCCCGCAGCTGGCGCTCGCGACGGCCCCGGTAGTCCTCGACGTCGACGAGGATGCGGGTCCATTCGCCCATCCGGCGCGACAGCATGAGGTTCACCAGGTGCTGGAGCGCCGAGAGCCGCTCTCCCTTGCGCCCGATCAGCGCCCCGAGCGCCTCCTTCTCCTCGCCTTCGCCCACGATGTTCAGGCGGTTCGTCTCGCCGGTGTCGACCTCGACCTCCACGTCGAAGCCGAGATGCCCCATCAGCTCGGAGAGGATGTCGCGACCCACCTGGAGCGCCTCGGGCGAGGCTTCGGCCGCCTGCAGCTCCTCGCGTTCACGCGCAAGCGAACGCGCGGCGCGGACCGCCTCCGCGTCGCTGTCGGACAGCTGCGTCGATCGCGCGCGGGTCGGCTGTCGGTCGTCCCGACGCGGCCCGCGGTCGTCGCGGCGCGGAGCGCGCTCGGC
>CAIYQJ010000274.1 GCA_903928275.1 uncultured Chloroflexota bacterium | reverse complement strand
CTCTGCACGCTCGGCGATGCCGCGATCGGGCGAGGCATCGGTCGCGCTCCGACCCGTCCACGAGGTTCGGGGACGGGTCGGACGTACCCGGGGTCGCAACAGGCAGGGGTGACCGGGAGCCAGTGTGGATCGGACCAGCGCGCCGTCATGCCCCTCAGGGTGCGGGCCGCGGGTCGCGATTCCTAGTTGGTCGATTGGGCCATGCCCGTCTCCGCCGCGGGGCCGCGACCACCGGCTCCGCGAGGTCGTGTCCAGTTAGGCCGCATGCTTACCGCGTCGATTGCGACCCCGCCTATCCTCAGGCCGTTCGCGAGGTTCCGCGACCCGCGAGTCGCCCGGCCCCCGGGCGGCTCGTCTTGTGCTTTCCCGCTCACGTCCCTGCACGTCCGCGCGTCCGCGACGACTTCCGGCTCTGGCGCGGACGTCCGACCGCGCCCACCATCGCCGCGTTGCGGGAGGCTGTGACGCGCGGCCCACACCCTGGCCGCCGGGACCGCGCCGAGCCACTGGCGAGACCGACCCGCGAGGAGCGCCCCGAGGAGGGTAATCGTGATGCTCGGGGGCGGGTACGTGCTGCGGTCGATCGTCGGCCTCGCGATCGTCGGCCTGCTTGGCGGATGTGCGGCCGGTGCCACCGTGGTGCCACCCCCGGCGACCCCGGCGGTCCCCGCTGATGCTTCCGCGGCGATCGCCACGCCGAGCCCGGCGACCCCCGGTGCTTCCATGGCGCTCGCTGCGCCGACCGCGACGGCGACCCGGCCGCCGCTTCGCACGCCGAAGCCCATGCCGACGATCGGCGTGCCCGCCGATGACGGCGCACGCGTCACCTGGGTCCAGGCGGTCGACACCCGCACCAGGAACCTGACGATCGACTCGCCGGCCGTCGGCAGCGTGCAGGTGCAGCTTCTCCTCCCGAGCCGGTTCGATGCCATGCCCTCGACCCGTTGGCCCGTCCTGTACCTGCTGACCGGCTACGGCGGGTCGTACTCCGACTGGGGTGTCAACACAGACGTCGCCGCGCTGACCGCCCCGACCGACCTTCTCGTCGTGATGCCGGACGGCGGTTACCAGGGGTGGTTCTCGGACTGGTGGAACGGGGGCTCGGGCGGACCGCCGAAGTGGGAGACGTTCCACCTCGTCGAGCTGCGCCAGCTGCTCGAGCGGAACTGGCACGCCGGGGACAAGCGTGCGATCGCCGGTTTGTCGATGGGCGGCTACGGCGCCATGGAGTACGCCGAGCGCCAGCCCGGGACGTTCGCCGCCGCCGCCTCGTACAGCGGGGTCCTCGACCCCCTCGGTGGGCAAGCGAACTTCTCTCCTCCGCAGCCCAACGACATATGGGGCGATCCCGTCGCCCAGGCGGACGTCTGGAAGGCGCACGACCCGACGGACAACGCGGCGGCCCTCAAGGGCACCGCGCTCTACGTGGCCTACGGCAACGGGCAGACGGGACCCCTGGACCCCAGCAAGTCCCCGGACCTCGAGGCATGGATCGCGACCGAGAACGAGACCTTCCTCCATCAGCTCGCCGCACTGAAGATCCCCGTGACCGTCGACGCCTACGGGAACGGCACCCACGACTGGCCCTACTGGCAGCGCGACCTCCATCGCTCGCTGCCGTTCATCCTGAAGGCGCTCAGCGGGTAGCGAGAGGCGCCACGCCGACGGACCGGCTGCGATGACGCCGCGGCCGCGCCGACGGCACGATCCCGACGGCGAAGCCCGGTTCATCCGGAGATGCCGTCGCGAAGCCGCTGCGTGTCGGTGCCCGCGCCGGTCGCGACCATGAGTGGGAAGTGTCGGCGCTGCTCCGGTAGCCCCACGGCACCGTCAAGCAGGCGGCTACTCATCCGTCCGGGCCACCCCCTCGGGTTCAGGCAGCCGCGGGCCGAGGATCCACACGAGCCGCGCCGTCGTCTCCGCCCCCACCTTGGAGCGCGCGTTCGCCAGGTGGTGCTTGACGGTCGAGTGCGACAGGCCGAGCCGATGGGCGGCCGCCTTCTCCGACCCGGCGGTCAGGACGGCGGCGACGACGCCGACCTCGCGGTCGGTCGCGCGTTCGGCTGGGCGGGACGGCCGTCGCGTCATGCGCTCCGGAGCCACTCGCAGGGCTCGGGCGGCTCGGCGAGCCGCATCGTGATGGGAAGGTCACTCGTCGCGGGGCAATCCCTCTCGCCCCGACCAGACTGACCTTCTTTCACGTGGATGACGCCGGACCCGAAGGCCGCGTCCCACCCCCGCGCCCTCGCATGAGCGGTGAGCGGTGAGCGGTGAGCGTGAAGTCGGTCGCCCGGAGGCCGAACATCGCCGTGCCATCGGTCATCGGATCACCTCCCCAGCGCGGCGAACATGTTCACCAGACCGATGATCCCGGCGACCGCCCCGACGATCGAGACGCCGAACGTGAGCCGCAGGATCGTGCCGTACGTGCGCATCCTGACCCGCGAGTCCTCGACGGTGCGGACGCGCTGCGCCGTCTCGGCCACCTCGAGCTGCATCCGCGACCAGTCGCTCGCGTGGACGTCGCCGATGAGGGCCGAGCGCACGATGTGGTCGCGGAAGTCGCTGTGCACCGT
>CAIYQJ010000273.1 GCA_903928275.1 uncultured Chloroflexota bacterium | reverse complement strand
GTCGAGCCGCGAGCTGGCCGACCATGGGCTGCCGATCTCGCTCGGCGCATACGGACGGCACGTCTTCCTCGACATCCGCGAGGTCGCCGACGGTGCTGCCGGCCAGTACGGCCGACTCGCGGCCACGCTCGGCGGGCGCGGGGTCCCGAGCGTCGATGACGCGCTGCGCGAGATGCAGCTGCGGCCCGTCCACGACGCGCTCCGCGATGCGGCCGACACCCAGCTCGTCCGCGCGATCATCGCGCTCACGACGGGGCAGCCGCGCCCGGACGCCACGTCCGTCGACGATGCGGGCCGGGTGACCGAGGACGCAGCCGCCGGGCTCACCCGGTTCCTCGCCGCTGTCCGGGACGCGACAGGCGCGGCGGGCGACCCGCACGCGGTCGCGTCGTCCCTCGCCGAGGAGTTGCGGGCCATCCTCGGGCTTCGCGACGTGGTCGGCGGGGCGGATGAGGTCGAGGTCGAGCCCGTCGCCGGACCCGGGTCACCGGCGACGGTGCCGTCCCTGACCGCCGCCGATGCAGCCGTCCGCGACCTGCTGGCTGGCGCCCCGACGAAGTGGGTCTCGATGCTCGGGTGGCTCGCCGTCCACCGCATCGGCGAGCTCGGCGGAAGCGACGCGTTCGCAGAGCGCAGCGCGGCCTGGTGCGACGAGCTCCGTCTCTCCGGGGTGCTCGCCGACCTCGGGCGGCGCGTGGGGCTCGACGAGGGCGCTGCGTGGCGGGCGGCGGAGATCGCGCGTCTCCTGGTCCGCCTGCCCACCCCGGGATCGGTTGCCGGCCTCGCCGCGGACGTCGAACCCGCCCCCTCCGGTGGCCCCGCCCCCTCCGGTGGCCCCGCCCCCTCCGGTGGCCCCGCCCCCTCCGGTGGCCCCGCCCCCTCGGGTGGCCACGCCACGTCCGATGTGCCCCCCACGTCCGATGCGCCCGCAGCCGGCCGGCCGGGCGCCGCGCCGGATGCCGGACCGACGGCGACCCGAGCGGCGGGCGCGCCTGCGGCTCTGCTCTCGGCATGGCTCGATGACGCGGACCTCCGCCGCTTCATCCGCGTGAATCGATGGGAAGGCGTGGCCTGGTTCGAGCAGGAATCGTTCGAGGAGCTGCTCGGCTGGGCCGTGGTCCTCGACGCCGTCGCGGCGACTTCCGGGCCGGGCGGCGTGGAGGCGGGCATCGCCGCTGCGAGCCGCGCCCGGGCCGTCGCCGCCGACCTTGCCGCTGCGGCGCGCGGAGCGGCGTTCCGGCTCGACTCCCTGCGGGAGGCCGTCGGGGCCTGAACCCCCGGGCCCGCTCGCGATCCCTGCATCCGACTTCCGTGGACCCGACGACGATCCGCCGACCGCCACATCGAGCGCGGCTGTCGTCCGTCCGTTCGGCCCTTGTGACACGGCCTACGATTCTCCCGGGAACAGCCGTATCCGGAGAGGGATCATGCGCGCGTCGTCGGTGTATCGACGTGCGGTGGCAGCGGCCGCCGCGTCCGTGTTCCTCCTGGTTCTCGTCGCGGGGACCAGCGCCTCACCGATCGGACCGGGCCCGGAGCCTCCCGGCCCGCCTGCGATCCCGAGCCTGGTGCCGATCTCGACCCTGAAGCCGGGCCCGCTCCTCACGACATCGTTCGCGGTCCGCCGGTCATGCATCGTCTGTCCCATCACGGTCACGGCCGGAGCCTCGCAGTCGTTCACCGTCACCGCCAGCAACATCATCCTTGGAACGCCATGGGCCGGCTACGCGCAGAGCGTCTCGTTCTCGAGCAGTGATCCCCAGGCGGTCCTGCCCGCGTCGTACACGTTCACGGCCGCCGACGCCGGCGTCCACGTGTTCGCCGTGACCTTGAAGACCACCGGGCAGCAGACGGTGACCGTCTTCCAGACGAGTCTGACGGCGATGAAGGGCACCTCCGACCCCGTCACGATCGTCCCTGCTGCCGCTCACCACACCGCGTTCACGGTGCAGCCCGGGGACGCGACGGTGGGCGGCCCGCTCGCGACACAGCCGGTCGTCGAGGTGCGCGACCAGTACGAGAACCGCACCGCCTCCGCGGCCGCCGTGACGCTGAGCCTCGTGCCGCCCGCGGGAAGTGCCGGTGCCGCTCTCATGTGCCTCGGACCCGGGACGACCGTACCGGCCGTCGTCGGGACCGCCGTGTACATCGGCTGTGCCGTGAGCATGGCGGGGATCGGCTACACGCTCGTGGCCACCTCGTCCGGACTCCTGTCCGGCGCCAGCGCGGCGTTCTCGGTGTTCGCGGTCATCACGTCTCCG
>CAIYQJ010000272.1 GCA_903928275.1 uncultured Chloroflexota bacterium | reverse complement strand
GTGGCGCCTCGATGGGCAGGTTCTGCGACTCGTCGGTCACGGCCCCCCGTCCCTGTCGTGGGGCTTCATCCTGTCTTCTTGAGTACCTCAAGCCACTCAGACCTGCCCTCGATTTCGATGTGACAGCGAAGACTCCTGCGCGTGCCATCGGCTGACGCGCGTCCTAATCCTGTCGGGCGCGCCATTGCAACCTCTTCCGGCAGCGCCGTTGCGGACACGCTTTCGCGCCTGGTCAGCGCTCGGGAAGCGTCTCGAGGAACTCGGCGGGCGTCATGGCGGGAATGGTCGCCCGCAGTTCAAGCAGGTGGGCGTCGCCGGTCACGAGCGCGTCGGCCCGGGCGTCACGCGCGAGATCGATGAGGTACTCGTCGTCGGGATCGGCGCTGAGCGGCTCCGGTGACGGCCTGGGATCAGCGCGAACGACGCCCTCGCTCCGTATCAGCTCGACATAGGCGTCGGCTTCGGCTTCCGAGACGTACTGGCGGAACTTGTCGCGCCGCAGGACCTCGCGCAGCTCGGCAAGCAGGGGCGGCGAGACGAGGAGTTCGAAGGCGCCCGAGCGGAGCGCGAGCAGGAGCCGGGCGCTGCCGCCGCCCGGGCCGATCAGCGCCGAGACGAGGACATTGGTGTCAAGAACCGCGCGCGGCACGCTGGTTCGCACGCACCGCGTGCGTCTCCTCCACCGCGAGTCGCATCACCTCGTCCTCGCTCAGGTCGCTGCGAGCCCACACGCTCGCGACCACCTCGAAGCCGAGATAGGCGCGCAGGGCCGCCTCTACGACCTCCGAGTCGCGCCTGTCGGTCCGGGCCGCGCGGACGCGGGCGGCGCGCAGGACGTCCTCGTCCACGTAGAGAGTGACCTTCCGCTTGGTGCCAGCCATGGAAGCAGCATAGCGTTCTACCGTCATGACAGCAAGACAGCGCATTCTTGCCGGCACCTCCGGCAGGGTCGCCGAGGTGACGCTTCGCGGTGCTCGGCGGGATGCTGACGCACGGATCGCGCCCCCGCCCTTGCCGGTAGCGCCCCATGGATCTGCATCAGGCGAGCGCTCGCGACCTCGTCGAGCCCGGTCGTCTTGCCGCGTCACTGCTGTCGAATCTCGACATCGACCCCAGTCACACCCCGAAACACGGTCGACACGGAAGGCCTTCCCCCGATGCGGGCCGAGACCGGCGTCGACACCGCGTTCCCTGGTTCAGGATCGGCGGTTGCCGGGGCACCACGAAGCGGGACGCGAACGTCCGCGTGGGCGTCTTCCCCGTCGCCGCATAGAGCGCGCCGATCGTGTAGTCGCGGTCATCCGGGGGAGACGCGGTCGCCCGGAGGCCGAACATCGCCGTGCCGTCGGTCATCGGATCACCGTCCCAGCGCGGCGAACATGTCCACGAGGCCGATGAGCAGCCCGAGCGCGCTGGGGCCGAACGTGAGCCGCAGGATCGTGCCGTACGTGCGCAGCCTGACCCGCGAGTCCTCGACGGTGCGGACGCGCTGCGCCGTCTCGGCCACCTCGAGCTGCATCCGCGACCAGTCGCTCGCGTGGACGTCGCCGATGAGGGCCGAGCGCACGATGTGGTCGCGGAAGTCGCTGTGCACCGT
>CAIYQJ010000271.1 GCA_903928275.1 uncultured Chloroflexota bacterium | reverse complement strand
GTCGGGCGCGGGCTCCTCGGCCGCAGCTCGGGACCCGGACGCCGCGGCAGCGTCGGGCGCGGGCTCCTCGGCCGCAGCTCGGGACCCGGACGCCGCGGCCGCGTCGGGCGCGGGCTCGGGGGTGGGCGGGGCCGCCGTGTCGCGAGCCGCCGGCTCGGACGCCACGCGAGACGCGGACCGTCGGACGGAGACCACCCCGACGCAGACGCAGATCGCGGCGACAACCATGATCGCCAGGGTCACGAGCTGGTCCCCGTTCAGCTCCCCGACCAGTGCCGGGTCCCGCCAGGCGAATGCGACGGCGAAGCGCCCGTCCGCCCACAGCGCGAGACCGATCGCGAAGAGCAGCGCCGAGTGGCGACGCAGCGGTGGCAGCAGCGCGAGCAGCAGGACGGCGGCGAGTGCCGCGGCGGACGTCCCCGCTTCCAGCAGCTGCGCCGGCACCGACGGGAGCTCGGGGGCGAGCGATCCCCACGGCCCCGGCCCCGCGTATGCCGTCGCCCAGGTCGCATCGCTCGGAAGGCCCTGCCCGGCACCGCCGAGGACCATCGCGAGCTTCCCGAGGCAGAGCGCGACAAGGAGCGGGACGATCGCGACGCCGAGCCAGCGGCGCACGGGGGCACCGAGGATCGTCGCCACCACGAGGCCGGTGAGGACGCCCCCCACGACCGCGCCGGCGAGCGCCAGGCTCCCGACGGACGGGTCGAGGATCGTGCCGGCGTCGGCGCGGAAGAAGTCGAGGTACATGAGGCCGAACCCGAGCCGCCCGCCCACGACCGCGCCGACCGTCCCGGCGATGACGATGAACAGGAGGTCGTCCATCCGGAGACTCACGGGCCACGGGCGGTCCACGATCCGCTCGAGCTCGGCCGAGGCGCGCTGATCGGGTGCCGCATCGAGCTCGTCCGGCTCGCTCGGCGCGCCGGATCCACCGGACGCGCGCACCGTCTCCATGGCGGCCTCGAGGGCCTCAGCCACTGCCACGGGCCGCTCGGGGTCGGCGGCCAGCGCCGCCCGGTAGCGCCGCTCCACGAAGAGCGCGATCCCCGCGGTGAGGAGGAGCGAGACGAGGATCGTGGCGGCGACCGCGACGATCTGCCAGCGCACGGCGAACCCGAGGATGGTGCCGACCGGGTCGAAGTCGAAGACCACGACGGCCGGCAGGATGCTCACCGGAGCTCTCCATGGACGACGCGCCCGCCGACGACCGTGGCGAGGACGCGTGGAGCGGCGCCGCGATGCCCCCGCGCGGGCGCCTCGGTGGGATCGTGCGAGAGCAAGACCAGGTCGGCGCGCATGCCGATCGCGAGCCGGCCGGCGTCCGCCTCGTCGCCCATCGCGTGGGCGGCTCCGACGGTCCACGCGCGGAGCGCCTCGGCCGGCGAGATCGCCTCCGCGTCGGACAGGCGGACCCCCGACGGACCCGAATGGCGGACGGCCGCCGCGATCCCGTCGAGCGGACGCCCCGCGACGACCGGCCGGTCGCTCCCGAACGCGAGCGGGATCCCTGCGTCGAGGACCGACCGGTAGCGGTTCATGCGCGCCGCCCGCTCGTCGCCGAGTCGCGCGCGGTACGTGTCGCCGGCCCACGCCACGAACTCGGGCTGCATCGAGGCGACGACACCCAACCGCCGGATGCGCGCGATCGCGGCGTCGTCGAGGAGCATCGCGTGCTCGATCCGGTGGCGGCGCGCGGCGATCGGTGCCTCGCGGTCGGCCGCCTCGAGCGCCCCGAGCACCGCGTCCACGGCCGCATCGCCGATCGCGTGCGTGCACGTCTGCCACCCCGCGCGGTGCGCGCGGAGGATCCGCTCGTCGAGTGCCCCCGGCTCCCCGACCGGCAGCCCGCGCCACCCGGCTGCATCCGCGTAGTCGTCGCGGAGCCACGCCGTCCGGGTCGTCATCGCGCCATCCGCCTTGAGCTTCGCGGCGCGGATCGGCAGTCGGTGGCGGACGCCGGCCGGGATGCCGGCTGCGATATCGGCGGGGCCCGGGGGATCCGCATCCGGCGGCCCCATCCGCACGAGACCCGGCATGAGGGAGATCGACAGCGGCAGCCGGCCCGACGTGGCTGCCGCGACATACGCGGCGATCGCCGGCTCGAGCCCCGTCCCATCGCTCCCGAGGTCCGCATCGGCCGACGCGACGACGCCGTCGGCGACCAGCCGCGATGCCGCGCGCGCCACGGCCGCGACCAGGTCCGCGGCGCTCGGTGCCGGCATGGCGTCGGCGAACAGGTCCCAGGCGTCGGTGCCGGTCACGACGCCGGTGGGCTCACCGTGGTCGTCCCGTTCGACGGCCCGGCGGCCCGCGACGTCCTCCGTCTCGCTGGTCACGCCGGCGAACGCCAGCGCGAGGCTGTTCGCGGCGACCGCGTGCCCGGAGACGTGGGCGAGGAGGACCGGCCTGTCCGGGATCGCGCGGTCCAGGTCGTCGCGGGTGGGGTGGCGGCCCCCGCGCCAGCGCGTCTGGTCGTAGCGGGCGAGGAGCCATGCGTCGGGGGCGAGCCTGCTCGCGGCGTCCGAGAGCGCGCGGAGGCCGGCCCGGAGGTCGTCCTCCCCGCCGACGAGCGGCTTGGCCGCGTCGATCCCCTCGCCGATGGGGTGGGCGTGGGGGTCGCGGAATCCGGGCACCACGATGCGCCCCCGGAGGTCCACGACGCGCGAGTCCGGTCCCGCGAGAGGGAGGACGTCCGCGTCCGAACCGACCGCGATGATCCGGTCGTGCGCGAACGCGATCGCCGACGCGCGGATCCCGGCCGCATCGGCCGCGCCGGCCGCACGGCTCAGGCCGTCCGTGGGCGCGGCCCCATCGAGCGTGATGACGAGGCCGCCGTGCAGGACCGTGTATTCGTGCGTCACGACCCGAGTCTACGGGAGGGCGGCACGGACCGGGTGTGCGCGGGCGACCCGCGCGACCCGGCCTCCCGATCCGTCAGGCGGGCAGCTTCTCCACGAGCTCGCGGACCGAGGCCGCGGAGCGATCCAGCGCCGCCTTCTCGTCCGGCTCGAGCGAGATCTCGATGATCTGCTCGATGCCGTCGTGGCCAAGGACCACCGGGACGCCCACGAACAGCCCGTCGATCCCGTACTCGCCCTGGAGGTACGCGGCGCACGGAAGGATCCGGCGGCGGTCGAGGAGGATCGCCTCGACCATCTCGACGACCGACGCCGCCGGCGCGTAGAACGCGCTGCCCGTCTTGAGGAGGGCGACCACCTCGGCGCCGCCGTTGCGCGTGCGGTCCACGAGCTCCGCGATGCGCTCGGCCGACATCAGCTCGGTGATCGGGACGCCGCCCACCGTGGAGTATCGCGGCAGCGGGACCATCGTGTCGCCGTGGCCGCCGAGGACGAACGCCCGGACGTCGCGCACGGACACCTCGAGCTCCGCGGCGATGAACGTGCGGAACCTGGCGGAATCGAGGACGCCGGCCATGCCGATGACGCGCTCGCGCGGGAACCCGGACGCGCGCATCGCGACGTGGCACATCGCGTCGAGCGGGTTCGTGACGACGATGATGATCGCGTCGGGCGACACCGCGGCGGCCTGCCTCACGACGGAGCCGACGATCGTGACGTTCTTCGCGACCAGGTCGTCGCGACTCATCCCCGGCTGTCGTGCGAGGCCGGACGTCACGACGATGATCTTCGAGTCGGCCGAGTCCGCGTAGTCGTTCGTGCCGATGATCCGGACGTCGTAGCCCACGACCGGAGCCGCCTCGTCGAGATCGAGCGCCTTGCCCTGCGGCAGGCCCTCGACGATGTCGACGAGACAGACGTCCGCGAGGCCTGTCTCGACGATGCGCTGGGCGGTGGTGGCGCCGACGTTGCCGGCGCCGATGACGGTGACCTTGCGGCGGGGGGCGCGAGCCATGGGCAGGATCTCCTTTCGCGATGGTGAGGCCGGGCGCCGGCGTCAGTAGGTCTCGACGCGGACCGGTGTGAGCGCGAAGTCGCGGACGTTGCGGGTGAGGACGACAGCGTCGGTCGCCTGCGCGGCTGCCGCGATCAGCGCATCGGCGAGACCGAGATGATACCCACGGGCATGGGCCTCGGCGCGCCAGCGTCCCGCGGTCATGGCTGCCTCGAGGCCCGGCTGCACGAGTTCGACAGGTCCGAGGAAGGACGCGAGATGCACTTCCTCGTGCGGGTGCAGGCCCGCCCGGACCTCGCAGACGACGATCTCGTTGACGATCGGCTCATCGCCTTCCGCGAAGACAGCTTCCCACCGACGGCGAGCGTCGGGAAGCCCCTGGAGGTAGTCGATGACGAACGCGGAGTCAACGAGGAGGCGCATCGTCCGTCCCCACGGGCTCGACAGGATCCGGGCCCGGGTCGGTCTCCTCCGCGCGCATCATCCGCACCCACTCGACGACCATCTCCGACGTGGCCCAGTGCGGGTGATCCTCGGCGCTCAGGATGCCGAAGCTCGCCTCCCAGGCCTCGCGCAGTCGCTCGCGCTTCAGCCGATAGCGGATCGCCTCGGCCACGAACTTGCTCCGGTTGCGGGGCCCGGCGACGCGGTCGAGCTCCTCGACGAGGTCGTCCGGGAGAAGGAGATTCGTGCGCACGCTCATGCGCACAGGATTGCGCACGCGGGCGTGCTCGTCAACGCATGCGACGCCCGATCTCTCGCGGGCCAGCGAGCCGCGAGGTCCGGACCACCGCTTCAGACCTCCCCGACGCCCTCCAGCAGCTCCACGGCGTGGGCCGGTCCGGGCAGGGCCAGGCACTCGTCCCGCAGGCGCATGGCGGCGCAACGGTATGCCGGGTGCGAGAGAAGGGCCAGGGCGGCCTCCCGCACGTCCCCGGGTGTCGCGTCGATCGGGTCGAGCGCGCGCGCTACGCCGAGCGTCTCGCACCTCCGCGCGTTGAGAGGCTGGTCCGCGCTCATCGGGACGATGACCATCGGGCGCCCGAAGGCGAGCGCGCCGACGACGCTCCCGGAGCCGCCATGCGACACGACGAGCGAGCAGCGCGACAGGATGGACGCCTGCGTGATGTACCGCTCGAGGTGGACGTTCGCCGGGCGCGGTCCCAGCTCGCCCGGGTCCATGTCGCGGCCGACCGTGACGACGATGTCGAGCGGCAGGTCCTGCAGCCCGTCGAGCAGCCGCCCGAAGAGGTCGCCGGACTCCAGCGGGAACACCGTCCCCAGCGTCACGTAGACCAGGGGCCGGTCCGCGGCCGGGTCGAGCCATGACGGCTGCCATGCATCGGTCGGCTCGTCGAGCACGGCTGGGCGGATCGCGTGCGCCGTCGACGGGAGTGGGAACGCGGGGTCGCGCAGGCTCGGCGGGAACGGCGACAGGACGAGGTGCCGTTCGAGCATCTCGAGGTCCGGGTCGGGCCGGAGGCCGTGCGCGGCGCGCAGCGCGTCGAGCGGCTCCGCGAGCACCTCGGGCCGCACCAGCCCGCCTGCCGCGAGGACGACGACGGTCGCGTGCGGGATCCCGAGATGCTCGGCGACCACCATCGGGCCGAAGTCCGTCTCCTCGCAGACGAGGACGTCCGGCCGCCAGGTCAGGCAGAGCCGGAGCACGTCGGCCGCGCGCTCGCGGGCGATCCGGCGAGCGAAGCCGTCCCGGAGGTCGCACGCCTCGCGCTCCATGTCGATCGGGAACAGCGGACGTCGCACGGGCGTGAGGCCCGCGTCGGACCCGGAGCCGTACGCCTCGAACCCGAGCGCCTCGACGACCGGCGTCATCCAGGGGCGGCCGGCGAACGCGACGACATGGCCGGCCGTTGCGGCGCTCCGGGCGAACGGCACGAGCGGATCCAGGTGGCCACTGCCGCCGGCGAACGTGTAGAGGATCCGCATGCACCCCTCCTGGTCGGCTCCCGGCGCTTGCGTGCGGCGCCGCGTCGACCAGCCCGTCAGGCCTCGTCGATCGCCTGGCGCAGGTCCGCCACCAGGTCGCGCGCGGACTCGATCCCGACCGACAGCCGGATGAGCGCCTCCGGCACGGCGAGCGGCGAGTCCGCGACCGACGCATGGGTCATGACGGCCGGGACCTCGATGAGCGACTCCACGCCGCCGAGCGACTCGGCGAGGGTGAAGATCCGCGTCCCCTCGCAGATCGCGATCGCACGGTCGCGTGCCGTCCGGCCGTGCCGCCCGCCGGCGCGCGGGACGAACGAGACCATCCCGCCTGCGAGCCGCATCTGGCGGGCAGCGAGCGCCGCCTGGGGGTGGCCGTGCGGACCGTCGGCGAGGCCGGGGTAGCGGACGATCTCCACGTCGTCCCGCGCGGCGAGGAAGCGGGCCACCGTGGTCGCGTTCTCCGTGTGCCGTTCCAACCGGACCGCGAGCGTCCGGATCCCGCGGAGGACCAACCAGCAGTCCATGGGCCCCGGAACGGCGCCGATCGCGTTCTGGAGGAAGCGCAGGCGCGCGGCGACCTCCTCGTCCGAGGTGACGGCCACGCCGTTGACCACGTCGCTGTGGCCGCCCAGGTACTTGGTGGCGGAGTGGAAGACGATGTCGGCCCCGAGCGCGAGCGGCACCTGGCCGGCCGGCGAGGCGAACGTGTTGTCCACGACGAGGATCGGCCTCCGGCCGCGCGCCCCGGCGTGGCCGCCGACCGCCTCGGCCACGGCCGCGATGTCGATCACCTTGAGGAGCGGGTTCGTGGGCGTCTCCAGCCAGACGAGCCGCGTCCGAGGCGTGAGGGCAGACGCGAGGGCCTCGGCCGCGCCGGATGCGAGGTCCACGTAGCGCGCGTCCACGCCCCGCGGCCGCGCCACGCGTTCGAAGTAGCGGTAGGTCCCGCCGTAGACGTCGTCGCCGACCACGACCTCCTCCCCGGGCGCCGCGAGCTCGGCGAGCACCGCGGTCGTGGCGGAGCCGCTGGCGAAGGCGATGCCGTGCGTTCCGCCCTCGAGCGCCGCCACGGCCCGCTCCAGCCGCTCGCGGGTGGGGTTCTGGGTGCGCGCGTACTCGTAGCCGCCGCGCGGGACCGCCACGGCGTCCTGGCGGTACGTGGACGTCTGGACGATCGGCGGCGACACGGCCCCGGTCGTCTCGTCCGGCTCTGCGCCGGCATGGACCGCGAGCGTGTCGAGGTCCCAGGCGCGATCGATCCCCTCCCCGGTCGCGGCCCGCAGGTCCATGGGTCCCCTCCCCTCGTCGTCAGCCACGGTCGGGGTGCGCGAGGTGCTCGAGGATGTCGAGCCGCGTCACGATCCCGCCGAGCCTCCCCTCCCGCATGACGAGGATCGCGGCCGCGCCGCCCGCGAGCAGGGCGTACGCGTCGTCAACGCTCCGCTCCTCCTCGATCGTCGGGAGCGGTCGGCCCATGACCTCGCCGATCGTCCGCTCGACGATCGCAGGGTCGCGATAGGCGCGCTCCAGCAGGCCCGTCTCCTCGACCGAGCCCACGATCGCCCCCGCGTCGTCTCCTTCGGGGGCCTCCGACACCGGCATCTGGCTGATCCCGTGCTCCTGGAAACGGCCGATCGCATCCCCCACCCGCTCGGTCGTGCGAACGAGAACGACGTCGGGCCGCGCTCCCTGGTGGTGGCGGTCGCGGAGCAGGTCGGCCACCCGGAGCCGCTCGCCCGTCGTGGCGAGCAGGCCGTTGGAGCGCATCCACTCGTCGCTGTAGAGCTTCGAGAGGTAGTTGCGGCCGGTGTCGGGGAGGATCACGACGACGACCTTCGTCGCGCCGTCCGGCGCGACGGCGAGCTCGCGCACCAGGCGGATCGTCGCCACGAGCGCCGTGCCGCACGATTCCCCGGCGAGGATCCCTTCCTCGCGGGTCAGGCGCCGCGCGGCGAGGAACGCGTCGCGATCCGACACGCGCACCCAGCGATCCACGAGCTCCGGCGCGTAGGCAGCCGGGTAGAAGTCCTCGCCCACGCCCTCGGTGAGATACGGCCGTGCCGTGTCGCCGGAGAGCACGCTGCCCTCCGGGTCCGCGCCGACCACCACGAGATCGGGGCTCCTGGAGCGCAGGTACCGGGCCGTCCCCGTCAGCGTACCCACGGTCCCCGCGCTCGCGACGAGGTGCGTGACGCGCCCTCGCGTCTGCTCCCATATCTCGGGCCCGGTCGTCCGCTCGTGCGCCTCCGGGTTCGCGGGGTTGCTGTACTGGTCTGGCTGCCATGCCCCCGGGATGTCGCGGGCCAGGCGACGCGCGACCGAGTAGTAGCTCTCGGGCGACCCGGGCTCGACGTTCGAGGGGCACAGGACGACCTCGGCCCCGTACGCGCGCAGGAGCGCCTGCTTCTCGGCCGACTGCTTGTCGGCCATGACGAAGACGCAGCGGTAGCCCCGCAGGGCGGCTGCGATGGCGAGCCCGTGACCGGTGTTGCCGGACGTGGGCTCCACGATCGTCCCGCCGGGTCGCAGGAGTCCCGCGCGCTCGGCGGCCTCGATCATCGGCAGGCCGATGCGGTCCTTCACCGACCCGCCGGGGTTGAGCATCTCGAGCTTCGCGAGCACGAGCGGCAGTCGGTCGGCCGGACCGACGTCGCGCAGGACGCGCGAGAGCCGGACGAGCGGAGTCCTTCCGACGAGGTCGAGGATCGTCTCGGCATGGTCGATGGGCGGGAGGCCGGAAGTGCCGGATGCGTGGTGGCTGGCGTTCATGCGGATCTCCCGGGTCGGCGTCCTCCGAGGGGGACGTCGCGGTGGCGCGGGTCGGTCAGGGCGTGCCGCTGAGCCGCCGACGACACGCGCAGGTGGTCCGGACGATCGCGGTCATGTGCTGCACGGGCGGAGTGTGGGGCATCGTCCCGACGGGCGCAACGGCGCCACGAAGGCGAAGTCTCGCGCGGCGCACTCCCGGCCCTTCCGTCAGATCGCGTCCGGTGCCGGGGGCGGATCCGCGATGGCTACGCCCACCGCGGACGCTTCGACGGGCCCGGCGATCCCGGCGATCCCGGCGATCCCGGCGCCGGGCAGGACTTCGTCCGGCAGCGGCGACGGTGCGGGCGGCGCCGCTGCGTCCGGGGGCTCGTCCGTGGCGGACGGGATCGCGACCGTCCCGGTGCCGTCCGCGACGACCTCGACGGCCCCGCCGGCCGGATGGAGGGCGTGACGGACGATGAGGATCGCGATCGACCCGATGGCGAGGGTGCCCGAGATGAGCGAGGCAGTGGGGATGCCGCCCAGGAGCCAGTTGTCGGCCCGGAGCGGCTCGAGGAGGAACCGCGTCGTGGAATACCACGTGACCACCAGCAGGGCGATGTCGCCCGCGAGCAGCCTGGCCGGGAACCGCCGCGCGACCCAGAGGAGGACGACCGCGCCGACCGCGCCCGACAGAGATTCGTAGAGGAACAGCGGCTGGAAGAAGGTCGTGGCGGGCGGGTACGTCGTGCACGGGTAGGCGGGGATCCGGTGGGCGCAGTCGATCGCGATCCCCCACGGCAGGTTCGTCGGCGGCCCGTACAGCTCCTGGTTGAAGAAGTTGCCCCAGCGCGCGAACGCCTGCATGACAAGGACGCCGGGCATGGCGACGTCCGCCCAGACGAGGACGGGCTGCTTCTTGTACCGGGCATACGCGACACCGGCGATCGTCCCGGTGATGAGCCCGCCGAACGCCCCGAGGCCCGCGTACGGCGGCAGGAAGATCCGCACCGGATCGTCCTTGTACAGCTGCCACTGGTCGATCACGTGGTACGCGCGTCCGCCGGCGAGGGCTGCGATCGCCACGATGATCATGCCGTTGGCCAGGATGCCGGTGTCCAGCCCGCGACGGCGCGCCTCTGCCGAGAGCACGAACCAGACGGCCGCGAGCCCCACGGCGTACATGACGCCGTACCAGTAGACGGTGACGGGACCGACCGAGAACAGGACGGACTCGGGCGTGAAGGGGATCATCCGGCGGAGTGTACCGTGGAGGCCGGGTCCGCCCCCGCGGGCCACCCCGAGCGGATCGGCGCCCGCGCTCCAGCACGGTGCGCGCAAGCGGCCGTATGCTCCCCGCATGCGCTGCCCTGCGGAGCCGGAACGGTGAACTCCGAGTACTTCTGGTGGCTCGCCGTGCTCGTGCTCGTCGCGGCGGGCGGCGTGGTGGCCGTCATCGGCTGGCGCGACCGCGGCGGCCTGGATGCACT
>CAIYQJ010000270.1 GCA_903928275.1 uncultured Chloroflexota bacterium | reverse complement strand
GGGGGCGACAAGTCGGTGGCGTACCTGCCGGCACCGGCGGAGGCGAATCCGTTCCTCGGCGTGCGCGGGATCCGGCTCGCACGGCGCGAGCGTGGCCTCTTCCTGGCGCAGCTTCGCGCGATCGCGCAGGCAGCCGCCGATGCCGGAGTCGAGCCGCGGGTCCTCGCGCCCATGGTCGCGACGCGTGCCGACGTCGAGCTGCTCGCGGACCTCCGCGACGAGGCGATGGCCACCCTGGCCGGCACCGGCGCCGCTCCGGCCAGGATGCGACTCGGGGCCATGATCGAGACGCCGTCGGCCGCGGTCATGGTCGAGGAGCTGGCGCGAGGCCTCGACTTCCTGAGCATCGGCACGAACGATCTCACCCAGTACACGCTCGCCGCCGACCGCGGGAACCCCGCCCTCGCGCGGCTCCAGGACGCGCTCCATCCGGCCGTCCTGCGCCTCATCCGGATCACGGTCGACGGGGCCGCTGAGACCCGGACACCCCTGGCCGTGTGCGGCGAGGTCGCGGGCGATCCCGCCGCTGCCCTCGTCCTCGTGGGACTCGGCATCGCCGAGCTGTCGATGGAGGCCGGGTCGCTCGCCCTCGTCCGGACCGCCCTCGCCACGGTCGATCTCGCGGCCCTGCGCGCGCTCGCCGAGACCGCGCTCCATGCGCCGGACGCGGACGCGGTCCGGGCCCTTGTGGCGGACCTGTGGATGAGGGTGCGCCCGGTCGGCTGACGGGCGCCGGGGTACGATGCGCGTCGTCCGCACCCACCGAACCGTCCGCCGGCCCCTCCGAGGATCCCTCATGCCCGATACCGACCGATTCGATCTCGTCGTCCTCGGCGCCGGCACCGGCGGCTACTCGGCCGCCTTCCGGGCGTCGCAGCTCGGGATGCGGGTCGCCCTCGTGGACGAGGGTCCCATCGGCGGCACGTGCCTCCATCGCGGTTGCATCCCCACGAAGGCGCTGCTCGAATCAGCCGATGTGCTCGCGCGCGTCCGCAGAGCAAGGGAGTTCGGCGTCCTCGTCGACGGCTCGATCGAGGTGGACTACGCGGTCGTCGCGGCTCGCCGCGACGCCGTCGTGAAGCGGATGTGGACGGGCCTCCGCAGCCTCGTGAAGCGCAACGGCGTGGAGTGGGTCCAGGGCCGCGGACGCCTCGATGGCCCGACAACGGTGCGCGTCGCGCTTGCGGGCGAGGACGGAACGCCCGGCGGCGGGGGAGAGCGGACGCTGGAGGCGCACGACGTCATCCTCGCGACCGGCAGCCGGACGAAGAGCCTGCCGGGCCTGGTGCCCGACGGGACGCGGGTCATCACCTCGGACGACGTGCTCCGCCGCGGGACTCTCCCCGCGAGCATCGCGATCGTGGGCGCGGGCGCTGTCGGCGTGGAGTTCGCGTCGTTCTTCCACGACATGGGCACGCAGGTCACGCTCCTCGAGTACCTTCCGGCGATCGTCCCTCTCGAGGACGCGGACGTCTCCGTGGTCCTGGAGCGCAGCTTCACGAAGCGCGGGATCCAGGTCATCACCCGCGCCCGCTTCGACACGGCCTCGGTCGTCGCGGACGAGGGCGGGGTGCACGTGGACGTGGGCCGCGACGGCGAGGCGGGGACGCGCGAGGTCCGCGCCGAGGTCATGCTCGTGGCGACCGGCCGGGCAGCGAACGTGGAGGACGTCGGCCTCGAGACGACGACGGCCGCGGTCGACCGCGGGATCGTCGTCGTCGACGACCACATGCGCACCGCGGCGGACCACCTGTATGCGATCGGGGACATCGTGGGCGGGCTCTGGCTCGCACACACGGCCGCACACGAGGGTCTCATCGCCGTCCACACGATCGCCGGCGAGGACGTCGAAGGCATGGACTACGCGCAGCAGCCGCGCGCCACGTACTGCCGGCCGGAGATCGCGTCCGTCGGGCTGACCGAGGCGCAGTGTGCCGATCGTGGCCTGCCCACGAAGATCGGGAAGGTCCCGTTCCAGGCGATCGCGAAGGCCGTCATCGGGGGCGAGTACGAGGGTTTCGCCAAGGTGATCGCGCACGCGGAGACGGGCGAGACCCTGGGCGTCCACATCATCGGCCCGCACGCCACCGACCTCATCGCGGAGGCGTCGCTCGCGATGGTCCTCGAGGCGCAGCCGTGGGAGATCGCGCTCGCCACGCACCCGCACCCCACCAACGCCGAGGTCCTCGCGGAGGCGGCGATGGCCGTCGACGGGCGGTCCATCAACTTCTGAGGGTCAGTACCCGGGGCCGGGGCCGGGGAGCCGGCGCGCGGCGATCCACCGGCGACGACATGAGCCCCCGTTTTCGGCGACACTGTCGGTCCCGACACGACGGTCGCGGGTCGACGCCCGAACCGGCACGGCCCGGCGCCCCGACCTTCCGAGGAGGATGAACGCGTGGCCACAGTGACGATGCCCCAGCTCGGCGAGAGTCTCGCGGAGGGGACCGTCGGGCGGTGGCTGAAGAGGCCCGGCGACCGCGTCGAGAAGGACGAGGCGCTCCTCGAGGTCATCACGGACAAGGTGGACGCGGAGGTGCCGTCCCCGTACGCCGGCGTGCTCACCGAGATTCTCGTGGCGGAGGGCGCGACCGTTCCCAACGGCGCCTCACTCGCGGTCATCGCCACCGCAGACGAGCCGGCCGCTGTCGCGGAGACGGTGGCTGCCGTGCCGACGGCCCCGGCCGCGACGCCTGCGCCGGCATCGGCCCCGGCCCCCGCACCGGCCCCGTCCCTCACAGCGGCGGAGAGGCGCACGTCTGTCGCGCCACGGTCCCCGGCCGCGGCGCCGGCCCCGGTCGTCGAAGGGCCCGTCGGCCGGATGACCCCGGCCGTCCGCCGCCTGCTCCGCGAGAACGGCCTCTCGGGAGCCGGGGTCGCAGGCTCCGGTCGCGGCGGCCGGATCACGCGGGACGACGTGCTGGCCCGCGTCCAGGCCGCCCGCACCGGCGCGGCCGCGGATGCACGACCATCCGAGGACTCCGGTGTGGCGCCCGCAGCGGCTCCGGTCCCTCCGGCTACGTCAGCCGCGGTCACGGGCATCGCCTTCCCGCCCGGGGTCGACGAGGTCCTCGTCCCCCTCACGCCGATGCGCAAGGCGATCGCGGCGCAGATGACACGCGCCCTGACGGTCCCGCACGCATACGTGCACGTCGAGGTCGACGTCAGTGGCCTCGTCCGTCTCCGCGCCTCGGCGAAGAGCGCCTTCCAGGCGCGGGAGGGGCTGGCCCTCAGCTACGTCCCGTTCGTGGTGAAGGCGTGCGTCGCGGCGCTCAGGCAGTACCCGACGTTCAACGCGCAGTGGACCGAGCAAGGCCTCGTGGCAAAGCGGCGGGTGAACGTGGGCGTCGCGGTGGCCGTGGCCGAGGGGCTCATCGTCCCCGTGGTCCGCGACGTCGACCAGATGTCCATCGCCGGCCTCAACCGCGCGATCGCCGAGGTCGCCGGCCGGGCCCGTGCGGGGAAGCTGCGCCTCGACGACTTCAGCGGCGGGACGTTCACCGTCGACAACACGGGCTGGCTCGGATCGAACCTCACGCTGCCGATCATCAACGTCCCGGAGGTCGCGATCGTCACGATGGAGGAGATCAGGAAGCGACCAGTGGTCGTGGAGTCGCCGGACGGCGACGCGATAGCGATCCGGTCGGTGATGAACATGGTCATCGGGTTCGACCACCGGGCGAACGACGGCGCCGCGGCCGGCGCGTTCCTCCACGCCGTGAAGGAGGCGCTCGAGGCGATCGGCCCCGAGACGTCCCTCTTCTGAGGATGACCGGCCCGGTGACGCGCGCCCTCCCCGTCGTCTCGGTGCCGGATGGCCCCGCCGGCCAGCAGGTCCGCCGGCATCCTGAATGGATCCGCTCCCGGGTCCCGTCGGGCGAGGTGTACACCGACCTGCGGCGGCTGCTCGGTGGCCTGGAGCTCAACACCGTCTGCGCCGAGGCCCGCTGCCCCAACATCGGGGAGTGCTGGGACCAGCGCACCGCGACGGTCATGATCCTCGGCGAGACGTGCACGCGGGCGTGCGGGTTCTGCGCCGTAAAGACCGGACGCCCCACCTGGTTCGACGACGACGAGCCGCGCCGCGTCGCGGAAGCGCTGTCGCGACTCGACCTGGACCACGTCGTCGTCACGTCCGTCGCGCGCGACGACCTCCCCGATGGGGGCGCCGACGCATTCGCAGAGACGATCCGCCAGCTGCGGGCGCGGTGCCCGGAGATGGGGATCGAGGTCCTCATCCCCGACTTCGACGGCGAGGAGGCGCCCCTGCGCACCGTCATGGCGGCCGGGCCGGACATCCTCGACCACAACGTGGAGACCGTGCGTCGGCTGCAGCGACCGGTGCGCAAGCGCGCCCGCTACGACCGGAGCCTCGACGTGCTCGCCCGCGCGAAGGCGTACGCGATCGAGGCCGGCGTCGCCGTCCACACGAAGTCGAGCGTCATGGTGGGCCTCGGCGAGGACCGCGCGGAGCTCTCGGAGACCTTCAGGGACCTGCGGGCGGTGGACTGCGACATCCTCACGATCGGCCAGTACCTGCGGCCCACGGCCGACCACCTTCCGATCGAGCGGTACTACCACCCGGACGAGTTCGCCGAGATGAAGGCCGAGGCGCTCGGGCTCGGGTTCCGCCACGTGGAGTCGGGGCCGCTCGTGCGGACGAGCTACCATGCCCGCGGCCAGGTCCCCGGCGCCGAGCTCCGCGAGCTCCGCCGGAGGGCCACGGTCGCCGCGGACGGGAGGGTCGTCGTCGCGACCGACTGACCGCCCGACTGACCGCCTGTCCCGGCGTCCGTCCGTTCGGCGTCACCTCGTCGTCCGCTAGGCCCCCGGCCCGTGAGGCGCCCGTCGGGCATACTCCGCGCCATGAGCACTCCCGAGATCGTCATCCCCGCCTCCCTCCTCCCCGCCGACGGCCGTTTCGGCTGCGGTCCCTCCAAGGTCCGACCCGAGGCCGTCGCCGCGCTCGCCGCGGTCGGTCGCTCGTGGATGGGCACCTCGCATCGTCAGCGGCCCGTGCTCGATGCCGTCGGGCGCCTCCGGGCCGGCCTCGCCGATCTGTTCGGCCTGCCGGACGGCTACGAGGTCGTCCTCGGCAACGGCGGCTCCACGACGTTCTGGGACATCGCGACGTTCGGCCTCATCGACCACCGCAGCCAGCACTGCGTGTTCGGCGAGTTCTCGTCGAAGTTCGCCCAGGCGTCGGCGGATGCGCCACATCTCGACGCCCCGGAGATCGTGAAGAGCGAGCCGGGGACGCGCCCAGAGCCCGTCGTGAACGACAGCGTGGACGTCTACGCTCTCACCCACAACGAGACGTCGACCGGGGTCATGATGCCGATCGCCCGGCCGCGTGACCGTGCCGGCGTCGCCCAGGGCCTCGTGGTCGTCGACGCGACCTCGGGTGGCGGCGCGCTGCCCGTGGACCCGCGCGAGTTCGACGCGTACTACTTCGCGCCCCAGAAGGTGTTCGCGAGCGACGGCGGCCTGTGGATCGCCCTCATGTCCCCGGCCGCGATCGAGCGCGTCGGGGCGATCAAGG
>CAIYQJ010000269.1 GCA_903928275.1 uncultured Chloroflexota bacterium | reverse complement strand
GAGGTGACCGCAGGCCCCACAGATGCGGGCCACCCGCACCTGTCCGACGGCGGGCGCCGGGCCGACCCTGAGCCCCTGGGCCCCAGCATCGGAGCGCGCAGTCCGACGGCATCACGTCTCATGAGGTCCCCCGATGGATCGCGAGCTTCAGCACGACGTCGTCATCCTGGGAGCCGGGCTGGCTGGACTGCGCGCCGCGGTCGAGATCTCCCGGCGCCTGGACGGCAAGGTCGACATCGGCATCGTCTCCAAGGTGCAGCTCATGCGGGCCCACTCGGTCTGCGCCGAGGGCGGCACGGCGGCGGTCCTGCGCGAGGACCTCGGGGACTCCCGCGAGCTGCACGCCTGGGACACGGTGAAGGGCTCCGACTTCCTCGCCGATCAGGACGTGGTGCGGACCTTCGTGGATACGATCCCGAAGGAGATCCGCCAGCTCGACCACTGGGGCATCCCGTGGACGCGCGACGCGGACGGCTACATCTCCCAGCGACCGTTCGGCGGGCACAGCTACCCGCGGGCCACGCTGGCAGCCGACAAGACCGGCTTCTTCGAGATGCAGACGCTGTACGACCAGCTCCAGCGCTACCGGACGTTCACGCGGTACGACGAGTTCTTCGTCACCGACATCCTCGTCAGCGACGGCGGGTTCGCGGGCCTCGTGGGCCTGGACACCGGCACCGGCGAGACCGTCGTGATCCGCGGCAAGGCCCTGCTCATCGCCTCCGGCGGCGGCGGCTGCCTCTACGGCTTCACCACGTACTCGCAGACCGTGACGGGCGACGGCATGGCGATGGCCTACCGGGCCGGCCTGCCGCTCGAGGACATGGAGTTCCTCCAGTTCCACCCGACCGGCCTGGTGCCCAGCGGCATCCTCATGACCGAGGCGTGCCGCGGCGAGGGCGGCTACCTCCGGAACAACACGGGCGAGCGGTTCATGGGGAGCTACGCGCCCAAGCTCATGGAGCTCGCGCCGCGCGACATGGTCTCGCGCGCCGAGACCGAGGAGATCCTCGCCGGGCGCGGCTTCCGGTCGCCCGAGTGGGGGGACTACCTGCAGCTCGACCTCACCCACCTCGGGGCGGAACGCATCAACACGCGGCTCCCGCTCATCCGCGAGGTGACGATCAAGTTCCTCGGGATCGACCCCATCGTGACGCCGATCCCGATCCGCCCGGTCGCCCACTACTCGATGGGCGGGATCGAGACCGACATCACCGGGCGGACGCGCGTGGCCAACATCTGGGCCGCGGGCGAGGCGGCCTGCGTCTCGCTGCACGGCGCGAACCGCCTGGGCTCCAACTCCACGGCCGAGTGCCTCGTCTGGGGCGGCATCGCCGGGGACCGGATCGCCGAGGAGCTGCCCGGGCTGGCCGCGGCCGCGGCCGTGCCCCTGGAGCTGGCGACGCGTGCCGAGGACCACGTCCGGCAGGTCCGGGCGCGCGTAGGGAACGAGAACCTCTACGCGCTGCGCCGCGCGCTGCGCGAGACGATGGACTCGAAGGTCGGCGTGTTCCGCAACGGACCGGACCTCGCGTCAGCGCTGCAGCAGGTCCGCGACATCCGAGGCCGCGCCGCGCGAGCGCCGGTCGCGGACACATCACGCGTGTACAACTCGAACCTCATCCACGCCCTGGAGCTGGACAACCTGCTGGACCTCGCGGAGGTGACCGTGGCCGGGGCGCTGGCCCGCGAGGAGTCCCGCGGCGCGCATGCGCGGCGCGACTTCCCCACCCGCGACGACGAGAGCTGGCTGAAGCACACGCTCGCCTTCTACACGCCCGAGGGCCCCCGGTTCGACCACAAGCCGGTGACCATCGACATGTGGAAGCCCGTCGAGCGCAAGTACTGACCCCGGAGGAGATCGATGCAGACGCGCGGACATCCGAATCGGCTGGGCATCCGGGGCTGGGTCGGCGGCGGTCGCTGGGGCTTCGAGCGGTACATGTACACGCTCCATCGGCTCTCCGGCCTCGCCCTGCTGGTCTACTTCACGATGCACATCTTCGTCACGTCGACGCGTGCCGTCGGACCCGACGCCTGGAAGCAGACGATGAGCGTCGTCTCCGGCCCGCTGTTCACGATGGGCGAGTACCTGGTCTTCGCCGCCTTCGCGTTCCACGCCGTCAACGGGATCCGGCTCGGGGCCATCGAGCTCGGCTTCGCGGTGGGCCGGCCGATCGAGCCCGTCTACCCGTACCAGACCTCGGTCGGCGGGCAGCGCAGGCTGGCGCGGGCCGTGCTCATGATCGCCTTCGTGGTCGCGCTCTGGGGCGGCCTCGACTTCTTCGTCTGGAAGTAGGGGGCCGAGTGATGCGCGACAGGACCCTCTGGACGTGGCACATCGGCGCGGGCGCGGTGATCCTCGTCCTCCTCGGCCTCCACATGGTGATCATGCATCTCAGCGGGACGCTCGGGTTCCTCGGCGTCCAGGACGCCGAGCCCACGGGATGGGCGAGCGTGGCGGCGCGGGCGGGGAGTCTGTTCTTCACGCTCACGTACGTCGCGCTGCTGGGGGCGGCGCTCTACCACGGGTTCTACGGCTTCCGGAACATCCTCATGGAGCTGAACCCGGGCAGGACGGTCCGCTCGGTCATCAACGTGGGGCTGTCGGTCGTGGGCCTGGCCCTGTTCGCGTTCGGGACCTGGGCGGCCCTCGCGGCACCGGGCGCGGCCACGATGGCGGGAGGCTGACGTGGCCGGCTCGAACACGAAGCAGGTCACCTTCCACCTCCGCCGGTTCGAGCCCGGCAAGGATGCCGAGCCCCACTGGGAGGACCACTCGATCGAGGTCACGCCGGGCATGACCGTGCTCGACGGCCTGTGGAAGGTGAAGGAGCTGAGCGCCCCGAGCCTGGCCTGGCGCTCGTCGTGCCGCATGGGCATCTGCGGATCGTGCGGGATGCTCATCAACGGGCGTCCCCGGCTCGCCTGCAACACGCAGGTGTCCGAGCTGGGGAGCGCCATCGTCGCGGTGGCCCCGCTCCCCAACTTCGACATCATCAAGGACCTGGTCCCCGACCTGCGCCCGATTTTCGAGACGCACCGCGAGATGCTGCCGTACCTGCTCCGCGACGACACGGCCGAGCAGGAGGACCCGACCCGCGAGTACCGGCAGACGCCGCACGAGCTGGAGCAGTACCTCCAGTTCAGCTACTGCATCAAGTGCGGCTGCTGCATGGCGGCCTGTCCCACCGTGGCGACCGACGCGCAATACGCCGGGCCGATGCCTCTGGGCCAGGCACACCGGTATGACAGCGACACGCGCGATGCCGGGTTCGACCGGCGCCGCGAGGTGCTCGCGGGCGGGAGCGGGCCGTGGCGCTGCCACTTCGCGGGCGAGTGCTCGCAGGTCTGCCCCAAGGGCGTGGACCCGGCAAAGGCGATCCAGCTCATGAAGCGGCAGCTCGTGTCCGACCTGCTCAGGCTGCGCAGGCGCACGCCGCCGGCCGCCGTGGCCGAGGCACCCCACGGCACGATGCGCGACGACATCCCGGCCGCTCCGCCGCGGACCGTGACGGAGGCCTGAGGCTCGCGCGGGGAACGCGGCGAAGGGGAGCGCGGCCGGCTCGCGGGTCGGCCGCGAACCCATGCGGCGCGCTCATGCCCGGCACGCTCCGGCGACCTTCGGCACTGGCGCCGCGGCCGCCCTCGGGCCCACCATCGCCGCGTTGCGGGAGGCTGTGACGCGCGGCCCACATCCCGGCCGCCGGGGCCGCGCCGAGCCACTGGCGGGACCGAGCCGCACGTTTGCGCCCCAGGGAGCGTGTCGGATGCCCGATCCCCGCACGGCCGGCCGTCTGCTCGTTGGTCTCGCGTGCTTGGCCCTGCTGGCCGGCTGTGCGGCTGGTGCGACCGCGGTCCCGGCGCCGGCGACGCCGGCGCCGATGAGCACGGCGCCGGTGAGCGCCCCGACGGCGGTGACGAACCTGCCGAGCCCCGTCGCCGCCGCCACCGTGGCGCCCTCAGCCTCACCGTTCAAGTACAAGAAGCCGCTGCCGGTCGTGACGCTGCCGCCGGTGGCGTCTCTTTCGCCGGTCGTCCTCGCGAGCCCGATGCCCGTGACGGCCACCCACGTCCCGTTCACGCCGAAGGTCGCCTGCTCCGGAGGCAGCTACGAGACCGGCGAGATGTGCCAGCTCTCGTTCTCCGTCTACGCCCCGGCCTCGGGCGGGCCGTGGCCGCTCGTCGTCCTCGTGCCCGGCTCCAGCGACTCGGAGAAGGTGAGTGACATCTTCGACTACGCGGATGTGGGGCAGGCGATCGCCGGCCAGGGGGCGGTCGTCATGGTGCCCCAGTACCGGCAGGACGCCGGCATGGGCGGCGGATACCCGGTGACATTCCAGGACATCGCGTGCGCCGTCGGGGTCGCCCGCAGGACCGCCGCGACATACGGCGCCGATCCGAGCCGGGTGACGATGGTCGGGCACTCATACGGCGGCTGGGCCGGGGCGGTCGTCGCCCTCACGCCGAAGCCCTTCACCCCGGCGACCGGGTCCTGCGACCCGACGGCCGGCTCCCTCCGCCCCGACGCCTTCCTCGGGGTCGACGGAGCGTACGCGATGGTCCAGAACTACGGCGAGGAGGACATCCTCACGCCGGCGGTCTACGCGAAGGAGGCGACGCGGGCCGCGGGGCTCGCGGCGTCCGACCCGTCCGCCCTCGCGGCAAAGTACCCAGCGGGCGCCGGCTCGATCCCCATCGAGCTCCTCCACGGTGCCAGGGACAGCGTGGTCCCGCTCGAGACGTCGCTGGGCCTCGACGCGGCGCTCGCGGCGAACGGGTACGGCAGCACGCTCCGTCTCGTACCGGGCGCAGACCACTATGGCGCGATGCTCGCGGACCAGACGGTCGCGACGATCCTCGCCCTCGCGAAGGGGCAGTAGCACCGCCGCTCACGAAGACGACCCGTCCCGCGGCAGCGGGGCGCCGGCGGCCGAGCGCGAGTTGGCGGCGCGCCGACACGCGCGATCCGCTTCGAGCGGACTCCCGCCCGCCGTTCGGCCGGTGGAGATCCGGTCGGTCCGCCTCGGCAGTCGATCGCGGATGAGCGCCGCTGGGCCGCGGATGGGTGCCGCCGGCCGCCGCGCCCCGATCAGCGCCCGGGTGTCGTCGCCTCGTCCCAGCTCCAGCTGTCGATGTCCGGTGGCTCGATGCCCTGCTGGGTGAGGCACGTCTTGATGTGCGTGCGATGCTCCGTGCCGTGATCGATCGCCTGGACGAGGACGACCGCCGCCAGCGTCCGGAACGGCTCGCCGTCGACCACCCCTTCCAGGATCGCGCCGTCCGGCAGGTCCCGCGCCAGTCGCAGCCATGCTCGGCCGGTCTCCCGGCCGACGCCTTCGAGGTGATCGAATCCCTTCCAGGAGCGGTCGGCGAAGATGGTCGCCTTGACCGTCATCCACGGCGCGAACGCCTTCCAGGCCTCGTCGGCGAGATAGTCCTGCTCGTTCGCGAGCAGGTGCACCCACGTCTCGCGGACCGACCCGAAGGTCCCGACGGCCGCCGGCGCGTCGAGCACCGCGTCGCTCTGCCGCGCGCAGAACTCGAGCAGGCGCAGGTTGGCCCACAGGTGGTGCTCAAAGACCGCTTCCAGATGCGACATCGCCGTGCAGCGTCTCCTTCGACTCCCGCGGCCCGACCCGGCCTGGCCCGACCCGGCCGACGATGGGGAATCCTACCCGCGCGCCGGGGAGCGCCGCATCCCGACGGCGCGACCCCCGCTGTCTCAGGATGGGCGTGAACGCTCGGTCGGCTGCTCGCCGCGGACCGCGAGCGGCCCCGGGCTGCTCGAGACGGATCGGAGGGACCCGTGGACACCTGGACGTTCTACGCGATCACGCATCGCGACCACGTGGTCTGCAACCCGCTGAGCCTCGCGAAGCTCGACGAGACGGTG
>CAIYQJ010000268.1 GCA_903928275.1 uncultured Chloroflexota bacterium | reverse complement strand
GCGAGTGCCGGCGTGATCCGGGCTGCGCCGGCCCGCGCGACGCGGAGCCGGACGAGGTCGTTCTCGTGCGAGTACCACGAGCGCAGCAGGGCGAGGAGGACGTCACTCCGCTCGGTCTGCCAGCGGCCGGCCGTCGAGAAGACAGCCTGGAGCTTGGCGGTCGCCGGGAGGCCGGGGTTCGCGACGATCGGCTCGATCACCGCCATCCCCGCTTCCGTCATCCGCTCGATCACGGCCTCGAGGAGCGCCTCCTTCGAGTCGAAGTAGTGGTAGAACGCGCCCTTCGACGCGTCGGCCGCGTCGAGGATGTCCTGCACGGTGACCTGATCCCAGCCGCGCGTGCGCATGAGCCTCTCGGCGACGTCGAGGAAGGCGTCGCGGCGGACCGCGTGTGCGGCGGGGTCGAGCGTGCGAGCCATCGGACGGCGTGCGTCCCTCGGATAAACAGACCGACTGTCGGTTTGATGGTACGCCTCCCGAGGCCGCCGCCGCCGACAACCTCGAGCGGCTCGCGCGCATGCCCGTCCGACGGTCAGGTGTCAGCCGCCGGCCGCGGTCGTCGCCTCCGCGGTCGCGGCCTCCGCGGCGACTCGCACCGCCCGGCGGCCGCGGACGGAGCGCAGCCACAGCGCCCCTCCGAGGCCGGCCAGCGCCGAGATCGCACCGCCGATCGCGATGGCGGCGGGGATCCCGATCGCAGAGCCGATGACGCCGGTCGCAAGGCCACCCACCGGCGTCGAGCCCACGAAGACGGTCGTGTAGACGCCCATGACGCGACCACGGAGACCATCCGGAACCGCGACCTGGATCGTGGAGTTCGCGTTGGCGGCCATGGCCACGCCGCCCATCCCGACCCCGACGCCGAGGAGCAGCGCGACCCCGAACATGCGGGTGGGCGCCAGGGCCATCTCCGCGACGCCGATGAGGACCGCTCCGCCGACGATGGCCCACGGATTCGCCCGGCCGCGCGCGGCGAGCACCACGGCGGCGATGAGTGACCCGATGCCGAAGGACGCCATGAGAAGGCCGTACCCTGCGGCCCCCTGGCCCAGGGAGTCGCGAGCGTAGGCCGGGAAGACGACGCTGAAGTTCATGCCCGCGGTCGAGACGACCCCCACCACGACGATCGCCATGAGGACGAGGGGCGTGTGGCGGACGTAGCGGAGTCCCTCCGCGAGGTTCTCGGCGACCGCGTGGACGGTGCGCGGAACCGGCATGCGCACGATCGCCCGGAGCTCGACGTCGCGCATGGCTGCGAGCGCCACGATCACGGCCAGGAAGCTCAGGCCGTTGACGATGAACGCGGGGCCCGTCCCGATCACGGCGATCGTGAGACCCGCGACGGCCGGGCCCACGATCCGGGCTGCGTTGAACATCGCCGAGTTGAGCGCCACGGCGTTGGCCACGTCCTCCCGCCCCACCATCTCGACGATGAAGGACTGGCGTACCGGCATGTCCACCGCGTTCGCGCACCCGAGGAGGAACGCGAGCACGATGACCATCCAGACCTGCACGACGCCGGCGAGCGTGAGGCCGCCCAGCACGAACGCGAGGATCATCATCGAGGTCTGCGTCGCGATGAGCGTCTGCCGCTTGGGGAGCACGTCCGCGATCACGCCCCCGAAGAGGCCGAAGGCCAGGACGGGGACGAACTGCACGGCGGCGACCAGGCCGAGGTCGAACGGGCTGCCGGTGAGCGTGAGGACGAGCCAGCTCTGCGCGACGGTCTGCATCCACGTCCCGACGAGGGAGATGAGCTGACCGCCGAAGAAGAGCCGGTAGTTCCGGTGCCGGAAGGCGCGGGCCGCCGCGGGACCCTTGCGAGCCATGTTCCGATTCTGCGCCGGAACGGCCGAGGACGCCGACGGGCGCGCGCCGGCGAGCGCGCGCGCCGGCGAGCGCCCGAGCCGCCGCCCGAGCCGCACTACACCCCGGAGAGGGCGAGCCTCAGCACCTGCCGAGCGCCGTGCACACCGACTGCACGAAGCCGCGAACGCTCGTCAGGTCGTCCTGGATGTGCGTGATAGCGGTCTGCAGGGTCTCCAGCTTCGACACGATGCCGGCGATGACGCCGTCCGTCGCCGAGCTGGCGCCGGGAGCGGGCACGGCAGTCGCCGCCGCCATTGCGGTCAGCTGGGCCGTCATCGCATCCACCGCCGCCTTCGTGTCCGCGACCTGCGCCGTCAGGGCCGCGACCGACTGCGACGTCTTCTGGGCCGCATCGACCGCGCCCTGGACCGCCGCGGAGCCAGCGACGCCGCCGGCCGGCAGGGCAGCGCTGATGCTCGCGATCTTCTGGTTCGCGTCCGAGGCGGTGACGACGACGAAGGCCCCGAGCAGGACCACGACCACCAGGGTGGCCACGTTGAGAGCCACGAGGATCTTCATCGGCTGCGTCATGGTGTGCTCCCCGCGTGCGGCATGGATGACCGAAGGCTAGCAGCGCCGAGTGGCCGGGGATCGGGTCGGGAGGTTCGGTGCTGCAGCTCCTCCGATGTTCCGTTCTCGAGCATGCAGAAGCGGCGGGACTGCTTGCGCCCGGGGCCGGTCACGCGGATCTCGAAGACGCCCGCCATCGCGCCGCGCATCGCCTCCGGTCGAACGCCGCCGGCGAATCGTGGCGGCGGCGACCCCGCGAGGTCGTCGAGGATCGCGAGCATGTGGGCGGCCACGATGTAGGCGCCCGTCTCCGATCGCCAGCCGTACCGGGCGCGGTCCCCTGCGGTCATCGGGAGCGCACGTGGATCCTCCGGAGCGGAGGTTCGTGTCAGATGCTGAAGGTGAAGGTTCCGGTGTAGCCCACGTAGACGAGCACGCCCTGCTGCAGGAGGTCACGGCCGACGAGGACCTGGATGCTCTGACCGGCGAGGGAGGTCTCGATCGCGATCAGGCCGGCGACCACATTGCTGGGAAGCGCGAGCCGAACGTCGTAGAGCGCGCAGGGCACGTCGGCCGCGGATGCAGTGTGGATCGACGCGACCCCCACCGGGCTGAGCCCGAGCCGGTCCGCGAGTCCCGCCTGGATCACCGACTGGCTTGCGCCGGTGTCGATCATCGCGGATACCCGGATCGGCTGTGGCACCGGCCGCCCGGCCGACCTGAGCGCTGTCTCCACCGGCTCGGGCACGGCCACGAGCGCCTCGAAGACCGGTCCGAGGAGCTTCAGGTCGGCGACCGTCGTCGTGAACGAGGGCATCACATCGCCATCAAGGTCGAGGCGAAGTTGACCGGCACCTCCACCTCGACGACCTGCCGCACGAGGAACGGCATCAAGCCGACGACGCGATAGCCCTGATCGATCGCATCACGCTGGGATTCGAAGGTGCCCAGGATCTCCCGACCCCGGATCAGCACCCATCTGTTGCGCGCCGACCCCAGCAGCTCGGAGCGGTGCGCCTCGTACGTCGCGAGCTCCTCGCGCAGGAGCTCGACCCCGCGCTCCGTGCTCACCGCCATCACGAACCTCCCGCGTGCCCTGTGTCAGTGGCTGGAGGCCGAGTCTACACCGGGGCTCTTGCCGCTCGATCACCGGCCTTCCGAGGCCCCGGATCCCGGGCGCAACAGGTCGGTCAGTCGTACGAGGCAGCGTCCTCGGCGGCCATGGGGAGGGCCGGAGGCTCGCACCTACTCGGCGATCCGCCGGGGATGGTTGCGCCGATGGTCTTCTGTGAGCGCCCGAACGGCGCGGTATCCGGCGTCTGTGAAGGTCGTCATCCACGGCTTCCGCAGGCCGGTGATCACCGCGATCGCGGGTCGGGAGAGACCGCGTCGCAGCAGGTCGTCGACACGGCCGTTCTCGAGGATGCAGAAGAGGCGGAACTGCTCGCGCCTCGGGCCTGTCGCGCGGATCTCGAAGAGACCGGCCATGGCGCCGCGCATGGCCTCCCAGTGCCCACCACCGGAGAACCGCGGCGGAGGCGATCCCGCGACGTCGTCGAGGACCGCGAGAATCCGGGCGCGCACCTTCGCGGGGCACGCGTCCAGGAGGAGATCGGCCGGAACGAGGCCATCGGCTGTGCGGGAGTAGATGACGTCCCAGGGCTCGGTCGGCGGGGATCGCCGAGCCACCTACCCCGCGGTGGGCGACGAGCGCGCCGCTGCTCCGCGCCGGCCCGATGCGGACCGACGTCGCCGCCCAGGGACCACGCGGATCTCCGCACCCAGGGCCGTGGCGAGCGCCACGATCGTCCGCAGCTCCGGGTTGGACTCCGCGGTGAAGAGGCGACGGATCGCCGCGTCGTTCCGGTCGGCGTGTCGCGCGAGCTCCGCCTTCGACAATCCGGCCTCCACGCGCAGGCGGTCGAGGGTCTTCACCAGCTCGTTCACCTGCGCGAGCTCGGCGCGGGCGCGTTCGTACTCGGCGCGGAACTCGGGGTCCTGGAGCTCCGCGTCGACGCGGCTGCGGTGATGGGACGTGTCGAGCATCGAGTCCTCCCGTGGCGCCTGAGCTACGACCAGCGTAGCACTGGAGCTACGGCCGCGGGCTTCCGGCCCGCGACGGCGTCCGTGTTCGAGCCGCTCTTCCCTCGCCGCCCTGTCGATCCTGTCCGGCCGCCCGGCGTCCACCGCCGAGTTCCAGCCTGCACCATCGCGAACACCGCCGGATCATCCGAGGTCGGAGCGGATGATCCCGAGCCGAGCCGGCGGACCCGAGCCCCGGCAGGACGCGATCAGGGCGCGGAGGCCTTCTCCATCGTGAAGCCGGCCGCCTCGAGAACCGTGTCCTCGGGCACGCCGAGCAGGGTCCAGACGCCGATGTGCTCGTCGATCGACGGCCATTCCACGTAGGTGCCAGCCCCGCGGATGCGCCAGTCCGAGCGATCGTCACGTGAGGCGGCGGCCAGCCGATCCGACGACGCGGTAGCCATCGAGAGCTTCCGTCCGTCGGCCAGGACGAACGTGATCGCCTGATCATCCACGCGGACGTCAGTCACCACCGACTGCTCGATCATCGACTTCCTCCGCACGCTGCATCCCATCGAGCCACCAGGGTCAGTCGATGGTCAACGACGATCTCGAGGACCCGCGACATCTCCATGCGAGTGTATCCCCTGGTCGCAGCCGGGCCGACGACAGGCTCCAGCCAGACCTTGGCTTCGCCGCCTCCGCCGCCGTTCACGTGGACATGCCGCCGCTCGGCGCAGTCGCCCATGAAGATGAAGAAATGGTACGGCCCGACGACGAGCAGCGTGGGCACGAGCACCTCCGGGGAGACGATCGTCAGCGGGCGGGCCGAGACTGCGCCTGCGGGGCTACCGCCCGATCACCCGACGTCGGAACCCGCTCCGGGCTGATCCTCAGCCGTACGGGGCCGCGTCCTCGGCGGCCAGCAGGAGGTCGGGCGGCTCGACGGGCGGCAGATCCGGGGCCTGGGGTTCGGCGGCGACGGCGTCGGCGGCCCGCGGTCCGGGGGCGCCCGGCGTTGCGGCCGCCCGCTCGGCTGCGGCACGCTCCAGGTTGAGGGCGAGGAGGCGCGCGAGGATCTCCGCGTCCGCGAGGTCCGCCGGCCAGCCGTAGGCGTCGAGGACGGCGGCGTCCAGCGCGGCGTGGGCGTTCGCGAGCCAGGTGGGGCGCGCGTTGTACAGGTTCGTGAGGGTGCGCTTCGCGAGCTCCGCGTCCGAGAGGCCCGGCGGGTTCAGCCAGCCCTCGCGCAGCCGGTTCAGCTCGGCGGCAGCGGCACCGACCGCAGCGCGCTGGGCGTCCGTGGGGCGCGGGAACGGGAAGGTCTCAAACGCCGGGTTCGGCGTATAGCGGAGACCGGATTCGACCTCGCGGAGCTGCGAGCCCACCGTTCGCGCCCAGGAGTCATGGACCCGGGACTGGAGGACGCCGAACGTGTAGTCGTCATCGCGAGCGATGGCGATGAGGGCGACGGAGGGC
>CAIYQJ010000267.1 GCA_903928275.1 uncultured Chloroflexota bacterium | reverse complement strand
GATCGACACCTGCTCGACCCGCGAGGTGAACCGCCCGAGGATCCGCATGACGCGCCCGCTCTCGACGACGTACTTCGCGCCGTCCACGGGCAGGAAGATCCCCTGCGGGCACAGCCGACCAGCCGTGCGGAGCGGCATCGCAGAGTGGACGCCGAAGACGCGCGCCTCGTAGCTCGCGGTGCTCACCACGCCCCGGTCGTCCGGGCCGCCGCCGCCCACGATCACGGGCTTCCCGCGCAGCTCGGGCCGGTCCCGCTGCTCCACCGCCGCGAAGAACGCGTCGAGGTCGACGTGGAGGATCGTCGCCGAGGTCATGCCGCCATCATCGCGCGCGGCGGTGCCGGGGCGCTCCCCCGGAACCCGTCACCCGGCCCAGTGCCCCAGCGTGAACTCGGCCGTGAGCCACAGGAGGGCGACGGCGGAGGCGATGCCCACGGCCGCGGCGACGACCGGCCGGCGCCCGAGCCCTCCGAGCATGAGGAACGTGGGGAAGACGCCGATCGCGTACCGGGCGATGCTGATCGGCCAGCTGACCGCGCTGAGGCTCACGAGCGTCGCGATCGTGTAGACGGCGTATGACGGGCGAGAGCGGCGCGAGACGACGGACCAGGCGGCCGTGACGGCGAGAAGCCCGAGCCCGGCGAGCGGCGCCACGTAGTAGGTCAGCCACTTCGCATCCGGCGTCGACGTCATCACGCCGCCGACGAGCCCCCCGACCACGTCCCACGGCGGCGTGGCCGAGTGGAACCAGACGTCACGCTGCATGACGAGGAACCGCAGGGGATCGCCGAAGACGGCCTGGTTGATGCCGAGATAGAGGAGCGGTCCGGCGAGAGGGAGGAGCAGCCAGGCGGCCGACCGATCCAGGCGCCGGCGCTGGAGCAGGTACTCGATCGCAAGGGCCGGGAGGACGAATGCGCCCTGCAGGCGCGCGAGCGATGCGAGCAGCGCCAGGACGGAGGCGGCGCCCCAGCGGCCGTGTCGAGCCTGGAGGAACGACCAGACCACCGCGGCCAGGAAGACCGATTCCGTGTACGGCGCGGCGAGCGAGAAGGCCGTGGGGAAGACGAGCAGGAGGAGGACGGCGGTCCGCGCCTCGACGCGAGAGCCGTCGAGGCGGGCGAGCCGGTAGAGGCCGATCGAGGCGAACACGGAGCAGACGATCGAGATGAGCGTGGCGGCGACGATCGGCTCGACGACGATCGAGCCGAGCCGGACGAGCGCCGGCAGCAGCGGGAAGAAGACGATGTACTCGGGGTTCGGCGACGCGCGGTAGCCGTCGGCGGCGATCGAGAGATAGTGCGGCGCGTCCCAGCGGTTCCAGATCCCCAGGAGATCGACCGCGGCGAGCGGAACGCCGGCTGCAGCCGCCGCGGAGAGCAGCGCGAACAGATGGAGCGCCGCCTGGAAGACGAGGGTCGGCAGGACCGCGTCGGCCGCCTCCGGGCTCGCCAGCCACGCACGGACGCGGGCGACCGGCGAGGGCTCCCCCACCGGCGCCTCCGCGTGGCGACCCGACGTCGTCACCCGACGCGCACGGACGGCTGGGCTCGACGCGCCCGGTCCGTCCGCCGGCCGTCAGCCCTTGGGCTCGACGATGATCGTCACCTGCGGCGTCATGCCCGAGTACACCTTCACCGGCACGTGGAACGTGCCGAGCGTCTTGATCGGCGCATCGAGGTCGATCTTGTGCTTGTCCACCGAGATGCCGCGGCGGCCGAGCGCGTCGGCGATGTCCTGCGCGGTGATGGAGCCGTAGAGCTTGCCGCCCTCGCCCACCTTCACGCCCATCGTGAGCGTGGTGCTCGAGATCCGGTTCCCCGCGATCTCCGCGTCGCCCCGCTCGCGCTTCCGCTTCTCTTCGCGGCTCGCGATGTCGTGCTGCCAGGCGCGGTACGCGCCGCCGGCCGCCGGAACGGCGAGCCGCTGGGGGATGAGGAAGTTCCGGGCGTAGCCGTCCATCACGTCCTTCATCTCCCCCGACTTGCCGAGCTTCGCGACGTCGGCGGTCAGGATGACCTTCACGCGAGAGGACCCTCCGTGGTTCTCGTCCGGCGGATGCGGACGCGAGGCGATATGTGGCTCGGTCCGGCCCGAGGACCCTGCCGTCCGGCCGCCCGGGTCCGGAGCCGTCCGCGCACGGACGGAGCGGCGGGCGCCGGCGAGAGTCGATCCGGTGACCGTGAACGATATGCCGGCGAGCGGGCGTTGCGTGACCTTCCCGCACGTTCCGGGACACGGAGTGTACCAGCAGTCGCGCCCCGGTCACCCGAGACCGGCCTGCCGATCGTGCGGCATCGCCCTTGACATTCGAACGGGCGTTCGGTACCGTGTGCAGCGAAGGAGGCGCCGGTGACCAAGCACGATGCCGACCGGAAACGCAGGATCCTGGAGTTCGTCGCCTCCACCCTCCGCGAGCGAGGCTATCCGCCTTCGGTCCGCGAGATCGCGCAGGCGGTCGACCTCGCGTCCACCTCGGCCGTCCACCACCACCTCCAGGCGCTGGAGCGTGACGGCTATCTCGAACGGGGAGCCTCCCAGTCGCGCGCGCTCCGCCTCACGCCCACCGCCGCGATCATGCTCGGGCTCGCGAGCGAGCTCGTCCCCCAGTCGGTCGCAGCGGAGGCGCACGTCCTCCCGGTCGTCGGCGAGATCGCCGCCGGCGGCCCCATCGAGGCGTACCAGGACGTCTCGGAGACCATGCCCATCCCGGACCTCCTCGCGCCGCACGGGGATGCATACCTGCTCCGCGTCCGCGGCGACTCCATGATCGAGGCGCACATCACGGACGGCGACTACGTCGTGATCCGCCCGCAGCAGACCGCGCGGAACGGGGACATCGTCGTCGCCCAGGTGGAGGAGAACGCGGTGACGCTCAAGCGGTTCTTCCGCGAGCAGGGTCGCGTGCGGCTCCAGCCGGCGAACCCGGCGTACCCGGCGCAGTTCTACGACGAGGTGCGGATCCAGGGGAAGCTCATCGGGGTCATCCGCCGCCTCGACTGACGCTCGCGGACGGGACGCATGTGCGGCCCGGCGACCGGGTGGCCCGCTCGCCGGGCGGGTCGCCGCTCGCCGCTCGTCGGGCGCCACGGGGTGACGGCGAAGGCCGTGGCGTCCGGACGGCCGGGGTCCGGGGATGCCACCGTCCACATGCCGTCCACAGGTGACCCACCATCGGGGGGCGCAGCGATGGAGTTGGTGGACGAGGTCGTGGAGAAACCCATGGCCGCCGGTAGGACGGGCCGCAACGATGAGCCGGCACATCCACCAGCCCGGAGTCACACATGATCGACCGCCTCCCGCCCCAGAGCGTCGACGCCGAGGAATCGGTCCTCGGCTCGATCCTCATCGACCGCGACGCCGTGGTCGAGGTGGCGGAGTTCCTGCGGCCCGAGGACTT
>CAIYQJ010000266.1 GCA_903928275.1 uncultured Chloroflexota bacterium | reverse complement strand
CTTCCTCTTCGCCGCGGTGATCGGGCAGCCGACGTGGATGGAGGCGGCGGGGCGCGATGGCGCACCGGTCGACGGCGGTCGACGGTGGTCGATCGGTGTGGGCGCCCTGCGCGGGACGACCGCGTCGGCCGGCAGGCCATTCCTCGCGCGGACGATGGCCGAATCGGCCTCGCTCGAGCGAGCGTCGATGCTCGGCGGCAGCGGCGGCGGAATGTCGGCGGCGGCGGTCGGCGCGTCGGCAGGGGGCGCTTCGTCGATCGGTCGGCGCGTGCTCTCGCACCCGTATGCGCGCCTCGCCCTCGATGGGGATTTCTCGGCGCTCTGGGTCGGGCAGCTCGTGAGCTTCTTCGGCGACCGCATCCACCAGATCGCGATCGCGTTCCTCGTGCTCGGGGTGACGGGCTCGCCGCTCGCCGTGAGCGCGGTGTTCCTCGCCGCGTTCCTCCCGAACCTGCTCCTGGGCCCGATCGCCGGCGTCCTCGTGGACCGATGGGACCACCAGGAGGTGATGGTCGTGAGCGACCTGCTGCGGGCCGCGATGGTCCTGCTCGTCCCGGTGGTCGCCGCAGTCAACGTGCTTCTCGTCTACCCGCTCGTCTTCGGGCTGACGAGCGTGACGATCTTCTTCCGGCCGGCACGCACGGCCGTGATCCCGCGGATCGTCGGATCGGATGAGCTCGTCACCGCGAACTCGGCCCTGTGGGTCGGCGAGACGCTCGCCGACGTCGTGGGATACCCCGTGGCCGGCCTCTTCGTCGCGTTCCTCGGGTCCGCCCTGGCCCTCGCGTTCTGGATCGACGCCGCGACATACCTGGCGTCGGCGATCCTCATCGCGACGATGGCCATCCCGCCGGTCGCGAAGGCGGCGCGATCCGCGGTCGACGCGGGCGTGCGAGGCGTGCTGGCGGACCTCCGGGCGGGCTGGCACTTCCTGCGCGGCGACGCCGTGCTCCTGGCGAATACCCTCCAGGGCGCCGTCGCGCAGGTGAGCGTGGGTGCCACGATCGCGCTCACGCCGGTGTACGCCGCGCAGTTCCTCGACCTCGGTCGGCTCGACGGCTCCACGGCCTACGCGCTCCTCGAGACGGGCGTGGGGGTCGGGAACCTCGTGGGCGGGTTCGCGGTGGGCCTCGTGGGGATGCGCCTGGCGAAGGGGCGGATGGTCATCGCAGGCTTCACGATCTACGGCCTGTGCGTCGTCGGGCTGGGGCTGACGGGGAACGTCACGGTCGCGGTCGGCCTGATGCTCGGCTGCGGGGTGGCGAACATGATCTACGTCATCCCGAGCCAGACCCTGTTCCAGCAGCGGACGCCGCCGGAGCTCATGGGGCGCGCGGTCAGCTTCCGGTTCGCGCTCGTCACCGCCTCGATGACCGGTGCCATGGCCGTCTCGGGGCTCGCGGCACAGGCCGTGGGCGTCCCACTCGTCATCGCGGCGACAGGCGCGGTGACGGTGGCGGCCGGCCTCGCCGGGCTCCTCACGCCCGCGGTCCGTGACGCGTGAAAGGCGGCGCCGCGGCGCCTATCGGTGGCAGAGTCGCTGGCCGTTCACAGGCGGCGGCGCGGTGCCTGTCCCCGACGCGAACGTTCGCTACACTTGCGCGAGCCGCCCGGCCCGCGCCTCTGATGTCCGCGCGTCGGCGGGCGGCGAGCCACGACTGACCGACGGGTCGGCCGCGCGCGGCCCACACGGAGCATGACGACCGGATGACGGAGAACCACGCGACAGGCGCCGGCGCGCCCAGGGATCCCGACGGGACGTCCGAGCCGATCGCCGGCCCGGATGAGTCGACCGGGGCGGAGACGCCCGAGACCCCGATCAGCGATGCGATCGCGGCGGACGACGGCGCCGAGGCCGAGGTCGACGAGCAGGACGACGCCGCTGCCTCGGCCGGAGCCGCGGGCGGAGCAGCGACCGCGGCCGGCGCTGCGACCGGCGCCAAGAGTTCGCGCGCGGGCCGCAAGGCGGCGGAACCCGCCCAGTCATCGGCGAAGCAGTCGGTGGACCCCAGCCTGCACGTGAGCGATCGACTGTCGCAGGTCTTCGTCATCGCGGTGGTCGCCGTGTTCGCGGTCATCTTCCTCAACGCGATCTTCTTCGGCCACGGCGGCGTGCTCACGCCGCTCCCCACGCACACCCCGCCCCCGGCGCCCACGGCCGCCCCGTCCGTCGCTCCGTCTGCCGCGCCCCTGGTCTCGCCGTCCGTGAGCTCCAGCCCGGCTCCGTCCGCCAGCGTGGCGGCTTCTGTCGTCCCGAGCGCCGCGGCCAGCCTGGCTCCGTCCGCCAGCGTGCCGGCATCGGCCGTCCCGAGCGCCGCGGCCAGCCCGGCTCCGAGCGCCGCCGCCACGCCCGCGCCCTCGCCGAAGGCGTCCCCGGCACCGAGCCCGACCCCGGTCGCGAATCCCTCGCCGTCGCCCTCCTGAGCGCCGGCGCGCCGGCGCCGTCTCTCGCTTTCGGCCGGCAGTGCGCCGGTATACTCGGCGCGCCATGACCCACATCTTCGTCGCGCCGCACCCCGACGACGTCGCCCTCTCGTGCGGGGGCCTCATCGCAAGCCTCCGTGAG
>CAIYQJ010000265.1 GCA_903928275.1 uncultured Chloroflexota bacterium | reverse complement strand
GCAGCTCGTCATGGCGCTGACGATCTGGGTCGTCCTCTGGCGCTATCGCGGCCTGGTACCGCTCATGATCGCCGCGTCGCTGCTCGACAACGTCCTGCGGGTCCTCATCGGCCTGTCCAAGCCGCTCGTCACCGCCGGGACGCCGCCAGGGGCCCTCAGCTGGGTCGTGGCGCCGTTGTGCGCGGTCATGCTCGTCGTGGCGCTCATGCCGACCCGGCGCGACTGACCGCCGGCGCGTGGTAGGGGAGGATGGACTCGAACCATCGACCGGCCGTGTATAAGACGGCTGCTCTAACCAGCTGAGCTACTCCCCCGCCGGGCCCGCCTATCCTGCCATGCACCGGGCGGGCGCGGGCCGACGGGCGGGAGGTGGCGCCCCGCGGATGCCGCCGATCGGGCAGCGCGCACCCCCCGGCGGCCGGCCGGCACGGACGCCGGCGCGTCGGCCCTACCGGCTCCCGACCTCGAGTGCGGCATCCTCGTGGACCGCGGTCCCTGCGATGAGCGTGAGGATGACCCGCGCGTCGCCGATCGGCCCCGCGCCCCGGTCGAAGACGTCGCGGTCGAGCACGACGAGGTCCGCGTCCTTGCCGACCTCGATCGACCCGGTCGCCACGTCGAGGTGGTTGACGTACGCCGATCCCATCGTGAACGCGGCGAGGGCGTCGGGCAGGTCGAGCGCCTCCCCGGGGAGGAACGGCGCGGCGGCCCGATGCTTCACGGAGACGCGGTCGACAGCGACTTCCACCTCCTGGAGCACGTTCGGCGTGCTGACGGTCCAGTCGCTCCCGCCGGCGAGCATCGCGCCGGCGCGATGGAGGCTGCGGAAGGGATACTGGAGTGCCGCCCGGTCGGGCCGCAGGAACGGGATCGTCAGCTCGACCATCTGGTCGTCGCCGCACGCCCAGTACGGCTGCATGGTGGCGACGGCGCCGAGGGGCCGGAACCGCGCGACGTCGGCGGGATCCACGATCTGGAGGTGCGCCAGGTGGTGGCGGCCGTCCGATGGGCCGTTCGCGATGCGGGCCGCTTCGATCGCGTCGAGCGCCTCGCGGACCGCCCGGTCGCCGAGCGCGTGGAAGTGGACCTGGAAGCCGAGCGCGTCGAGGCGCGTCACGTGGCGTTTCAGATCGCGGGGCTCCAGGAAGCTCATGCCGCGGTTTCCGGTGGGGAGCCCATCCGGGCCGAGGTAGTCGACGAGCGTCGCGGCCGTGAAGTTCTCCACGATGCCGTCGAGCATGATCTTCACCGTCCCGGCGCGCAGCCGGCCCACCGTGCCGATCCGGCGCATCTCCACGAGGTCGTCGACCTGGGCATCGCCGCGCGCCCGATCCCACCAGAGACACGCGATGGCGCGGCTCGTCAGGCCGCCCCGCTCGGCGATGAGCCGGTAGGCGGCGAGGTCCGGCGGCGTCACCCACGCGTCCTGCCAGGCGGTGATCCCGAGACCCTGGAGGTAGGCCTGGGCGAGCAGCAACCCGCGGGCGAGGTCCTCCACGGTCGGCTCCGGGACGTGGCGCTCGACGAGGTCCATCGCTCCTTCGTGGAGCGTCCCGGAGGGCTCGCCGTCCGCGTCGCGCTCGATCCGGCCGTCGGGCGGGTCCGCGGTGTCGCGGTCGATCCCGGCGATCTCGAGTGCCCGGGAGTTCACCCACGCGCCGTGGACGTCGCGGTTCGTGAGGAAGGCCGGCCGGTCCGGCACCGCTTCGTCGAGCGCGGACCGGGTGGGCGTCCCGCCGGGGAACGCGGGCATGTGCCAGCCGCCGCCCACGATCCACGGGTCGGTCGGGTGCGCGGTGGCGTACGTGCGGATGGCGTCGACGTAGGCGACGGGCGTGCGAGGCACGTCGTGGAGCGCACATTGCAGCATGCCGATGCCGCCCTTGACGGGGTGCACGTGGGCATCCTGGAAGCCGGGCAGCAGGGTCCGTCCGGCGAGGTCGATGCGGCGCGTGGACGGCCCCACGAGCCGGGCCACGTCGGCCGCGCGCCCCACCGCCACGATCCGCCCGTCGCGCACGGCGACCGCCTCCGCGGTCCGGCGGACGGCGTCCATCGTGACGACGGGGCCGCCGGTGAGGACGAGGTCGGCTGCGGGGTCCTGCGCGTACATGTGGCGGCTCCGGATCGGGGTGGAAAGGGGCGGTCGGGGACGGGGCGGATGGCACGCCGCCGGTCCGCCGGCGGACGGGCCGTGCGCGACCGCGCTCTCATCATCGCTCGGACACGGCAAGATGGTCGCGTGTTCACCCCCAAGGGCTCCATCACCGTCATCACCGGGTGCATGTTCTCCGGCAAGAGCGAGATCACGCTCCGCGAGCTGCGGCGGATGGAGATCGCGCGCCGGCGGATCCTGCTCCTGCGGCCCGCGATCGACGACAGGACGGAGCTCGAAGTCGTGCGCAGCCGCTCGGGGGCCGTCTACCCGGCGCACGCCATCCGATCGAGTCACGAGATCGTGCGCATCGCCGTCGCGGAGCGGGCGGATGTCGTCGCGATCGAGGAGGCCCAGTTCATCGACGAGGGGATCGTCGACGCCGCCGAAGCCCTCGCCCGGCGCCACGTGGCGGTCATCGTCAACGGCCTGAACCAGGACTTCCTCGGACGGCCGTTCGGGCCCATGCCGCGCCTCATGGCCATCGCGGACTCCGTCACGGTGCTCACCGCGATCTGCACCGTGTGCGGCGGTGAGGCCACCAAGACGCAGCGGCTCGTGGACGGGCGGCCGGCGCGGCCGGAGGACCCGCTCATCGTCATCGGCGGCCTGGCAGATGAGAAGTACGAGGCGCGCTGCCGGACACACCACGAGATCGGCTGACGGGGGGATCCGAGCCGCTGGGCCGGGCGTGCGCCGGTCGGCACCCCGCTGGCCCATCCGCCGTACGCTCCACGCCGAACCGGTAGAACAGACCACCCGAACACGAGGAATGATGATGATCACCGTCGGCGAACCCGCCCCCGACTTCACGCTGCCCGACCAGGAGAAGCGCCCGGTCGCGCTGTCGGCGCTCCGGGGGAGCCCGGTCCTCCTCGTCTTCTACCCGGCCGCGTTCAGCGGCACCTGCACGGCCGAGATGTGCGCGATCCGCGACGACTGGAGCGCGTTCGAGACGCGGCGCGTGCGCGTCCTCGGGATCAGCGTGGACTCCACCCACGCGCTCGCGGCCTGGCGGCGGGAGCAGGGCTTCACGCACGACTTCCTCTCGGACCGGTGGCCCACCGGCACGGTCGCGAAGCTCTACGACTCGTGGAACGAGGGGACCGGGCAGGCCCAGCGCGGGTCCTTCCTCATCGACGCCGACGGTGTCGTCCGCGGCACCTGGCGGACCGAGGGCCCGGTCGCCCGCGACCTCCACGCGTATCTCGACGCGCTCGACGCGCTGGCGCCGACGACCGCCTGACGATAGCGCCGGCACTTCCGGCCGCGGTCACTCGCCGGCGGCGGGGCCTCCGGTCATCCGAGGCTCCGCAGCTCGAATACGCGACCCCAGTGGAGGAACCGGACGGCCACCAGGACGCCGACCGCCGCGAGCACGAGGATCGCCGCCGCCGCGATCGACCCGTCCAGGTCGCCGCCCTGGAACAGCGAGTACACGACCAGCGGGAGCGTCTGCGTCTTCCCCTCCACGTTCCCCGCGAACATGATCGTGGCACCGAACTCGCCGAGCGCGCGGGCCCAGCTCATGACCAGGCCTGCGGCGATCGCTGTCCCGGCGAGCGGGAGCGTGATGGCGCGGAAGAGCTGCGCCTCCGATGCGCCGTCCACGCGGGCCGCATCCTCCAGGTCGCGGTCCACCGCCGCGATCCCGGTCCGCGCCGAGAGGATGAAGAACGGCGCCGCCACGAACGTCTGAGCGAGGACGACGGCGAGGACCGTGAACGGGATCTCGATCCCCACGGCCTGGAGTGAGCCGCCGAGGAGGCCGCGCCGCCCGAACGCGATGAGGAGCGCGAGCCCGGCGACAGCCGGCGGGAGGACGATCGGCAGGTCGACGACCACCTCGACGAGCCAGGAGCCGCGGAACCTCCGGCGGGCGAGGACGAACGCGAGCGGAAGCCCGAAGACGACGGTCAGCGCCAGGCTGACGGTCGTCGTGGCGAGGCTGAGTGTCAGGGCATCGAGGACGACCGGCGACGTGAGCGCGTGCGCGAGCGAGCCGTCGATGACAGTGCGCGCGACGATCGCCGCGATCGGCAGGGCGAGGAAGCCCGCCGCGATGGCGGCCAGGCCCGTGACCGTCCACCGCTCCCAGCGCGGCGCCGCCCGGCGGGCGCCGTCAACCCGGGCGCCGTCGACCCGGGCGCCCCGTGCCGATGCGGATCGTGCCATGGCTGAGGTGCCGGTCAGGCCGGCGGCAGGAACCCGAGCGAGGCGAGGATCGCCTGGCCGTCCGGCCCCGTGAGCCAGCTCATGAACGCGTTCGCCGCGTTCTGGTTGGGGGATGCCTTCACGACCACGCCGCCGTACGTGGCGGGCACGTTCGCGGTGTCGGGCACCGGGATGGTCGTGACCTTCGTGGAGCTCTTCGCGTCGGTCACGTAGACGATGCCCGCGTCGCCCTCGCCGAGCTCGACCTTGGCCACGACTGCGGCGACGTTGTCCTCCCTGGACGCGATGTTCGCCGTGTACTTCGCCGCGAAGTCGGCCGGGTAGCCGGGCTCCTTCGCGAGGTTCGCGACGAGCTGGTTCGCGTACTTCGTGATCGGCACCGTGTCACCGGCGGCGATGACCTTCACGCCCGGCTTCGCGAGGTCCGCCGGGGCCTGGATCCCTGCAGGGTTGGCCGTCGGGACGATGACCGCCAGGTGGTTGGTGGCGAACTTCGTGACCGGTCCGGCCGCGAGGCCCTTGTCCACGAGTGACTGCGGGTTCTTCGTGTCCGCCGACAGGAGGATGTCCGCGGGAGCGCCCTGCTCGATCTTCGTCGCGAGCGCGGTGGAGGAATCAGTGGAGATCGTGATCGTCGCGCCCGGGTTCGCCGCCTCGTACGCCGTCTTCATCTTCGCGAGCGCGGACTTGAGAGAGGAGGCGCCATAGATCGTCAGGTCGACCGCGGCGGTGCTCGCCGCCGGCGACGGGGCGGCCACGGACGGGGTTGCGGATGCCGGAACGCTTGGCGTCGCGGCGCTGGAGCACGCCGCGAGCACGAGAGCGAGGACGGCGATCGACGCACGGACTCGGGGCCTCACGAGCGGTTCTCCTTCGATGACGGGACCTCGACGATGACGTTCGTCGCCTTGACGACGCAGATCGCCTCGTCGCCCACGACGAGGCCCATCTCGATGACCGCCTCGGCGGTCATGAGGCTCACGATCCGGTGCGGACCGGCGGCGACCTCCACGACGGCGGCCACCGTGTCCTTCTCGATCCGGGTGACGATGCCGGCGAAGCGGTTGCGAGCGGACTGGGCCACGATCGGCCGGTCCCGGCGGTCGCGGCGCCGCTCGGCGAGCAGCCGGCTCACCTCGGCGATCGGGACCTGCCGCTGGCCGCCTGTCGTCCGCTCGACCGCGAGGCGGCTGTCGGCCTCCCACCGGCGGAGCGTCTCGACCGTCACGCCGAGGATCTCGGCCGCCTGGCCGACGCGAAGGTGTCGCCCGATGTCGCTCATACCGCGGTATGAGAGCAGGAATCCGACAGGATGTCCAGATACCGTGGGGCTCGGCGCTCACCGACGCTCTGCGTGCCGCGCGCCCCGGCCCCGCCGCGCTTCGCGCGGAGACCTCCCTCAGACCAGCCCGAGGATGAGCGGCTTGAGGACCTGCGACGCGAGGACGAGCGCCACGTACGCGATCGGCACGGCGGCGAAGAAGCCGAGGGCGCCGCTCCATGCGCTCCGGCGCGGACGCCCGCCGGCGCCGGTGGGCTGCGGGACGATGAGGTACGTCACCACGGTGCCGATGAGCAGCACGAGCGCGACGAAGACCACGGCGGCGAGCGAGCGCAGGTCGCCGCCGGGCAGCTGCACCTCCCGCGTGATGGCCACGTCGTAGGCGAGGTAGAGGACGCCGAGCATCGCGGCGACGATCGAGGAGCTCGCCACGGCGCGGACGACGGGGCGTGGCGCGTGCCGGAACTGCCACCACCGCACCTGCAGCCAGGAGCGCTCGCGCCGCCCCGCCGGTTCCCCGGACCTCGGCGCCTCAGCGATCGTCGAGCTCCCGGACGGCATCGATCACCGTGATCGCGGGCCGTCGCGGCAGCGTCTCCGGGGTGTGTCGGGCGAGCTCCGCCACCGCGTCCACCACGCGCCGGACCTCGTCGTCGGTGTTCCACCAGCCGATCGAGAGGCGCACCGCGCCAAGGCCGGGGATCGGCCGCGCCACGAGGAAGATCCGCCGCCCCAGCTCCTCGAGGGCCGTCGGCGCAGGCCATCCGCCGATCCGGAACGTGACGAGCGTGCCGCCAGCCTCCGGCGGGGTGACGACCGTGACTCCGGGGACCCCGCGCAGCATCGCGGCTGCCTGTGCCGCCAGCGACGCCGCCCGGGCGTAGGCCCACGGCAGGCCCACGAACATCGACAGCCAGCCGATCGCGCGGCCGAGTCCCACGATCGACGGCTTGTGGAACCCGGCGACCTCGAACCGCCGCGCGTCTGCCCACAGGTGCGCCCGGCCGACACCGTACGGCGTCGCCGCGCTGAAGAACCCGGCCACGGCCGGCTCGGACCAGTCGAGGGCGGCGGCCGAGACGGCGAGCGCCCCGGTGCCCTCCGGCCCGAGCAGCCACTTCTGGCCGGGGACCGCGTAGAACTCGGCACCGATCGCATCCACGTCGAGCGGGATGGCGCCGGCCGCCTGGGCGCCGTCGAGCACGACGGGGACGCCGGCCGCGTGGGCCAGCTCGACGATCCGCGCGACCGGAAGGACCGCACCGGTGGTCCACAGGACGTGCGACAACGCGACGAGGCGCGGGCCGCGCGAGATCGCCAGCTCCACCGCCGCGAGCGTCCTCTCGTGGTCCCCGCCGTCGCCGATGTCGATGGCGTCGAGGTCCACGCCGTGCCGGTCGCGCAGCATCGCGAGCGGCGCCGTCAGGCCCGGGTGCTCGTGACGCGTCGTGACGACGCGGTCGCCGGCGCGCCAGTCGATCGCGAGGATGGCGGCGCACAGCCCTTCGGTCGTGGAGCCGGTGAGCGCGACGCGATCCACCCCGGTCCCGAGGACGGCGGCCACCGCGGCGCGGGCCTCGTCCATCCGGACCAGCAGCTCCTCGTACGCGTCGGGGTGCGCGCGCCCCACGGAGAGCTCGCGGTCCGCCACCTCCGCCATCGCGAGGGCGGCGGCCACGGGGATGGGCCCGCACGTGCCGGCGTTCATGTAGATGCCGGCCGCGGTCGCGGGCAGCTCGGAGCGGATCGCGCGGACCCTGTCGGGATCGGGGAGGAAGGGGGTCACCACCGGTCCGTATGATACCGGCGATGAACGCGTTCCCCCGTCCGGAGCTCCTCGCGACGACCGCCTGGCTCGAGGAGAACCTCGGGAGCGAAGGGCTGTGCGTCGTCGACCTCCGATGGAGGCCCGACGGCACGGCCGCGCGCCTGCACGCGGAGAACCACGTCCCGGGGTCCACGTGGCTCGACTGGTCCGCGCACCTCGTGACGCGCGACGCGCGGACCGGCGTGCCGCTCCTCGCGAGCGCCGACCGGGTCGCAGCCGCCTTCGGCGACGCCGGGGTCGGGGACGGCACGACGGTGGTCCTGTACGACGACATGACGGGCCTGTACGCCGGCCGGGCGTGGTGGACGCTGCACGCGTACGGGTTCGAATCCGTGCGGATCCTCGACGGCGGCTGGCGCGCCTGGCTCGACGAGGAGCGGCCGACGACCGGCCGGCCATCGCTCCACGCGCCCACCTCGTTCACGCCGCGGACGGACCTCCGATCACGGCTGACGGCGAGCGAGCTGCGCGACCTGCTCGGCGCGCCCGGCCAGTCGATCGTGGACACTCGTCCCAGGGCGGAGTTCGCGGGCGAGCAGGGGTCGGCGCGACGCCTCGGCCGGATCCCCGGAGCGGTGAACCTCCCGGTGTCGTCGACGCTCGCCCCCGGCACGCCGCGTCTCCGATCGCCCGACGCCCTCGCGCGGATGATCGGCAGGATCCCGACCGGCGACCGCATCGTCTGCTATGACGAGGCGGGGGTGGGCGCGGCACGGCTGGCCTGGGTCCTGCGGCTCATGGGCCGACGCGACGTGGCGGTGCTCGACGGCGGGTGGGCCGAGTGGGCCGACCGGCCCGACCTGCCCGTCGAGTCGGGCTCCTGAACCGTGCGCCGATCTCGCGCCTCGACCCCGGCAGGCGCGGTGGTATACCGTGGTTTCATGCAGCCTCGATCGTGGCTCCCCGAGCGGCTCGAGGGTGAGCTGGTCGTCCTGCTCCGCCATGTGCCCTCGAACCTCGCCGCCTTCCAGCGCTGGTACTCGGACCCCGAGATCGCGCGACTGAATCGCCACGAGTCGGGCGTCATGCGGCGTGACGAGATCGAGCGCTTCTTCTCGGCCCGGGTCGTTGGGCCGGACACGCTGTCGCTCGCGATCCACGTGCAGGCCACGGGTCGCCTCATCGGGACGTGCGCGTTCAGCCACTTCGACGGCGACAACGGCTCCGCGCTCTACCACATCACGATCGGCGAGCACGACGCGTGGGGGCGCGGGTACGGCACGGAGGCGACCGACCTCATGCTCGAGCACGCGTTCGAACGACTCGGGCTCCACCGGGTCGGCCTGTCCGTCTTCTCCTACAACGAGCGCGCGATCGCGTCGTACCGGAAGTCCGGCTTCGTCATCGAGGGGACGCTCCGCCAGGCGATCCGGCGCGACGGCCGATTCTGGGACGAGCACGAGATGGGCATCCTCGCGGACGAGTGGCGGACGCTTCGGCGGATGCGCTCGATCGACCGCGAGCCCGCCGACAACCGGGCGCTTTCGATCGCGGCGGGGGCCGCGGTGGGCGCCGGTCCCGGAGCCGGCCCGGCCGGCGACCAGCCCCGGCGCTGACGATGGCGAGCTCCGGTCCCGCCGCCGACGCCGCCCGAGCGGAGTTCCGCTCGCACGTGGATGCGCCGGGCCACGCCGTGGAGAACGCGCGAGAGGCACTCGCCGGCCTGGAGGCGGCCTTCGCGGCGGGTGCGCTCGAGGAGACGCCGGTGGTCGGCGCGATGATCGCGGACCTGGGCGTCGCGATCGAGCCCGGCGGGGAGGACCGGTTGGGCGGCAAGAGCGCCGAGGCGGCGCGGTTCATCCTCCGCGCGATCTCCCGCGAGCTCGACGCGACCTGACGGGCACGGCGGAAGGCTGCGGGGTCGCCGGCCTGCCGGGCTGCGTGAGGCCGGTCGAAGTTCATGACGGGTAGAATCGGGCCCTCGCCCCCGCATCGAGGTCCGCCGTGTCCACCCTGAAGCTCGGGATCCTCCTCTGGAGCCAGGCCGCCGGCTACCCGGAGATGCGCGACGCGGCGCGGCGGGTCGACCGCCTCGGCTACGAGCACCTCTGGACGTGGGACCACCTCTACGCGATCTACGGCGACCCGTACCAGCCGATCCTCGAGGGCTGGTCCCTGCTCAACGCGTGGGCGGAGGCGACCGAGCGGGTCCGCCTCGGCCTGCTGGTGGGAGCGAACACGTTCCGCAACCCCACCCTCGTCGCCAAGCTCGCGACGACCCTCGACCACGTGAGCGGAGGCCGGGCCATCCTCGGCCTGGGCGGGGCCTGGTTCGAGCTGGAGCACACCGCGCACGGGATCGACTTCGGGTCGGGCGACGGCGAGCGGCTGAACCGCCTCGACGAGTCGGTCGGGATCATCCGCGCCGTGCTCGACGGCGAGGAGGTGACGCACGTCGGGCCCGCCTACCGGACGGAGGCCCTCGTCGGGGTACCCCGACCGATCCAGGCGCGGCTCCCGATCATGATCGGCGGCGGCGGTGAGAAGAAGACCCTCCGGACGGTGGCGAAGTACGCCGACATGTCGAACGTCTTCGGCGATCCCGACACGCTCCGCCGGAAGGACGCCGTCATCCGGGCGCACTGCGCGGATGTCGGTCGCGACGAGCGCGAGATCGAGCGCACCGTGGGCTGCAAGGTCGTCATCCGCGACACGGAGGTCGAGGCGCGCCGGGTCTGGGCCGAGCAGATGGCGTACAACCGCACGCCCGAGGCGGACTGGGACGGACCGGACACCCTCTGGCTGGGGACGCCGGCGTCGATCGCGGAGACCATCCGGAGCCGCGTGGACGCCGGGTTCTCCACGCTCATCGTGGAGATGCCCGCGCCCTACGACAGCGAGACGCTCGAGCGGCTCATCGGCGAGGTCAAGCCGATGGTGGAGTCCAGGTAGCACCCACGGCTCCCCGTGCGGAGCCGGGTGACGACTGCACGGCGCCCTGGACCGGTCAGTCGCCCTGGGCGACGGCCCCCGGCGCGGCCTTCGGTGCGCGCGGCAGCCAGCCGATCCGGACGAACGAGCCGGCGCCGATCAGTGTCGTCGCCGCGAGTCCGGAGACGTGGACGAGGAGCGCGAAGGCGAACGCCGTGTCGCTGCTCACGCCGAACAGCGCGAGGATCCGGACGGCCGCGAGCTCCCACGTGCCCACGAAGCCGGGCCCCGACGGGATCGCTGTCACGAGGTTGACGCCCGCGGCGAGGAGGATCGCCTGGCTCCAGGTGAGCTCGATCCCCACCGCCTGGGCCCCGGCGGCGAACGTGATCGTCGTCAGCGTCCAGGCGACGAGGGTCAACGCGAGCGCGGGGAGCATCGTCCGCGGTCGGCCGGCCACGGCGAGCCCCGCGCGGAACGTCTCCGCAAGAGCCCGGACGCGCGGGTAGCGCTCGGCCGCCCGCCTGGCGCGGTCGAACCCGGGAAGGCGGTGGCCGACGAGGGCGCCCACGAGCCCCGCCACGAGCGCAGCGGCGACGACGACGCCGACGGTGACCGCGAAGCTCAGGTCCCCACGGATCCCGAGGATGACGAGCGCGCCGGCGGCCAGGGCCACGAGGACGGTGAAGTCGATGACGCGCTCCACGACGATCGTGCCGAGCGCCGTCGAGCGGCTCACGCCCTCGCGATCGCCCACGTAGTGTGCCCGGACGAGCTCGCCGAGACGCGCGGGCAGGACGTTGTTCGCCGCGTACCCGATCGTCAGGTACTGGACGGTCCGCAGGTATCGCACCCGCGCGACCGGCGCGAGGATCACGCGCCATCGGAGTGCGCGGACGCCGATGTCGGCGAAGATCGCGACCGCCATGACCGCGATCCACGCGGGCGACGCGGTCCGGAGGATCGCCAGGGCCGCGCCGAGGTCCACCGTCCGGAAGACGAGGAAGAGCGCGACGAGCGAGATCCCCAGGCCGACGCCGGTCCGCAGGAGGAACGGGGTGCGGGACCCGCGGCGCGCAGGCGCGACGGGCGTCGCCTGCGCGTCGGGCGCAGCGGGGGCAGCGGGCGCAGCCGGCTCGACGGGCGCGGGCGTCCCGGCGGGCGTGGACGCGTCGTCCGACCCCGACGGATCCGGCGGGACGGACGGTGCTGTCACCGGGCTCCAGGCCGGGGGCGGAGCCGCACCGACCGCACGAGGCCGAGACGGTCGAACAGGTAGCGCGCCACGACCCCGAGAGTGGACAGGCCGTACACGACGCTCCGTCGGAAGCCGACGGAGCTCGCCTCGGCGAAGTAGCGCGTGGGGACGGGGATCTCGCCGATCCGCCGCCGGAAGCCGCACGCCACCGCCTGCGCGACGAGCTCCTGGTCGAAGACGAAGTCGTCGCTGTTGAGCTCGTAATGGATCGTCTCGAGGAAGTGCCGGCTGTAGGCGCGGAAACCGGTGTGGTACTCGGACAGCCGGAGGCCGAAGGCGGCGTTCTCGACCTCGGTGAGGAAGCGGTTGGAGGCGTGCTTCCAGCGCGGCATCCCGCCCGCGAGGGGGTCGCCGAGGAATCGGCTGCCCAGCATGAGATCCCGCTCGCCCGCCAGGATCGGCGCGATGAGCGCGGGGATCCGCGTGGCGTCGTACTGGTAGTCGGGATGGAGCATGACGACGACGTCCGCGCCCTCGGCGAGCGCGGTGTCGTAGCAGGTCTTCTGGTTGCCGCCGTAGCCCCGGTTCTGGCGGTGGGCGACCACGTGGAGGTCCAGGCGCCGGGCGACATCGATCGTCTCGTCGGCCGAGAGGTCGTCGACGAGGATCACGTGGTCCACGACGTCGCGCGGGATGTCGGCGTACGTCCGTGCGAGCGTGCGGGCGGCGTTGTAGGCGGGCATGACCACGACGACGCGCGGCCGCGACCCGGTGCTGAAGCTCAGCTGCATCCTTGAAGCGTAGCGGCCGCGACGGATGGGGTGCATCCTTCTGATGGTCCTCTGCGTACGACCCGTGAGACGATGAAGCGCCGGCCCTGCCGGCGACAGCCACCGAGGACCCCATGCTCGACCGACTTTTCGGAGGACGACGGATGGATGCCGACACCGCACGGCGCGTTCCGCCGGGCCAGTACCTCACGGAGAAGTTCCCCGTCCTCCACTACGGGACCGTGCCGCGCGTCGACCTCGCGACGTGGGATCTCCGGGTCTGGGGCGAGGTGGATGCCCCGCTCACGCTCACCTGGGACCAGTTCCGGGCTCTCCCACGCGAGCGCGTCCTCACGGACATCCACTGCGTCACCCGGTGGTCCAAGCTCGACACGGAGTGGGAGGGCGTGGCCGCCCGGACCATCCTGGAGCTCGCCGGGGTCCGACCGGGTGCCACGCACGTCATCGAGCACGCCGAGCAGGGCTACACGACGAACATCCCGCTGGCGGTCTTCGACGACGCGGACGTCCTCCTCGCGGACACGTACGACGGTCGCCCGCTGGAGCCCGACCACGGCTACCCTCTGCGCCTCTTCGTCCCCAAGCGCTACTTCTGGAAGTCGGCCAAGTGGCTGCGCGGCCTCGAGTTCGTCGCGGCCGACCGGCCCGGCTTCTGGGAGCGCTACGGCTACCACAACGACGGCGACCCGTGGAAGGAAGAGCGCTTCGGCGATTGAGACGGCTGGCCCGGCCGCTCGCACGCGCCCACGAGGCGGAACGCTCGGCGGCCGTCAGGCGTCGAACAGGCTGAGCTGCTCTCCGTCGGCCAGGTGACGCATGAGGGCGGGAACGCGGAGCAGAAGGCTATCGAGGCGCTCGGACGGCGCGTACCAGCGGCCGCGAGTCCGGCCACGGGGCAGTAGCCAACCGCGATCGACGATCCGTGCGAGCATCGCGCGCGCCGCCGGCGCCGATCGGCCGGTCATCGTCGCGACGCGCTCGGTCCGGAGTCGCGAGACGCGGGCGGCGAGGAGGAGCGAGGCCCAGTCGACCGGATCGCCCGCATCGGCAAGTGCAGCGAACGCGACGCCGAGGTCGCCGGGCAGGGCGTCGAGGACGCGATCGCGGACGTCCACGCGGTCGAGCGAGACGCGCGTGTAGTAGTCGAGCCAGTCGGTGACGGAATGGTTGTCCGGGTCGTAGCCGGTCCCCAGTGTCGTCTGCAGCACCGCGACGTATTCGTCGCGGTTCCTTCGCAGGTACGCCTCGATCGAGATCAGCTCGATCGCCGGGATCCCGCGCTCCATGAGGGCCATCGCCGCGAGGAGGCGCGCCGTCCGCCCGTTTCCGTCGTTGAACGGGTGGATCGCGATGAGGTTCAGGTGGAGCAGCGCTGACCTGACCAGCGTCGACATCCGGCTCGACCGACGCAGCCAGTCGATGAGCTCCGACATGAGCGACTGGACTACGAGGGGGCTTGGCCCGGTGTAGACGCCCACGTACACCTCGTCCCCCGGACCACGATAGTCGCCCCGCGTGTCACGGGGGAGGCCGTCCATCACGGCGGCATTCACCTGGTGGACGATCTCGTGCGTCCACTCGAAGTCCGGTCGGGCGACCGCCGCGCGCGCCAGGTCGAGCGCCCGGTTGTAGTTGGCGACCTCATGGACGTGGACTCCATCGGCGTCGATGGCAGCGCCGCTGAGCACCTCATGGACCTGAGCCGGGCTCAGAGGGTTCCCTTCGATCCCGGTGCTGCCCGCCACGCTGGCGTCCCGCGCGGCCTCCCAGACGACGAGCATGCGCCAGCTGCCGGCCGCCAGGTCGACCTGGCGGCGAACCGCGGTGTCCCAGCGATCCAGGCGCTCGCGGATGTCGCGGTTCGGGCCATAGGTGAGGTGCAGCGTCATTCGCTTGCCAAACAGGAAGATTCGATGAAGCGGAGTGTTCGACGTATCCGATTGCTTGTCAAGCGTATACAGACGACAGAGGGGCGCGACGATCCCTTCTGGCGGTCAGCCCGTGAGCCGCTTGTACCTGAGCCGATGGGGCTGGTCGGCCGCGGCTCCAAGCTCCCGGCGGCGGAACGCCTCGTAGTCGCTGACGTTGCCCTCGAACCAGCGCACCTGGCTCTCGCCTTCGAAGGCCAGGATGTGGGTCGCGATCCGGTCCAGGAACCAGCGGTCGTGGCTGATGATGACGACGCAACCCGGGAAGGATTCCAGGCCGGCCTCCAGGGCGCGCAGCGTGTCCACGTCGAGATCGTTCGTCGGCTCGTCGAGGAGGAGGACGTTGCCGCCGGTGCGGAGCAGCCGCGCGAGGTGCACGCGGTTCCGTTCGCCGCCCGAGAGCTTCCCGCACGGCTTCTGCTGGTCGGTCCCCCGGAAGTTGAACGAGGACACGTAGGCCCGCGCCGGGAGCTCCCGCTGGCCGACCTTGATGATCTCGTCACCCTGGGTGATCGCCTGGAAGACCGACTCGTCCGGGTCCAGCTCGTCGCGGCCCTGGTCCACGTAGCTGAGCCTGACCGTCTCGCCGACCTGGATCGTCCCGGCGTCGGGCGGCTCCCGGCCGACGATCATCCGGAACAGCGTCGTCTTGCCCGCACCGTTGGCCCCGATGATGCCCACGATCCCGGCGCGCGGCAGCGAGAAGGTCAGGTCCTCGATGAGCAGGCGGTCGCCGTACCCCTTGCGCAGGCCGCTGACCTCGATGACTGTGTCGCCCAGTCGCGGGCCCGGGGGGATCGCGATCTCGAGCTCCCGTGCGCTGCCCTTCTCGTCCTGCGCCTCGGCGAGCAGCTGTTCGTACGCACCGAGGCGGGCCTTGCCCTTCGCCTGCCGAGCCCGCGGCGACAGGCGGACCCACGCGAGCTCGCGCGCCAGCGTGCGCTGGCGGGCGTCCGCCGTCTTCGACTCGCGCGCCATGCGCTCCAGCTTCTGCTCGAGCCAGCTCGAGTAGTTGCCGGAGAACGGGATCCCCCGACCGCGGTCCAGCTCCAGGATCCACTGCGCCACGTTGTCGAGGAAGTAGCGGTCGTGGGTGATCGCCACGACGGTGCCCGCGTACTCCCCGAGGAACCGCTCCAGCCACTCGACCGACTCGGCGTCGAGGTGATTGGTCGGCTCGTCGAGCAGGAGAAGGTCGGGGTGCTGCAGCAGGAGCCGGCAAAGGGCCACGCGGCGCTTCTCGCCACCGGACAGGGTGGTGACGTCGGCGTCGTCCGGCGGGCAGCGCAGCGCATCCATCGCGATCTCGACGTTGCGCTCCAGGTTCCACGCGTCGGCGGCCGCGATCCGGTCCTCCAGGGCCGCCTGCTCCGCGCCGATGGCCTCGTAGTCGGCTTCGGGCTCCGACCACTTCGCCATCACGGCGTTGTACTGGTCGATCAGGCCGTGCACGTCGCGCACTCCGTCGAGGACGTTGCCCTTGACGTCCTTGCCGGGGTCGAGCTGCGGCTCCTGGTCGAGGTACCCCACCGTGAAGCCGGGCGTCAGGCGGGCCTCGCCGGTGAAGCCGTCGTCGAGTCCGGCCATGATCCGCAGGAGGCTGGACTTGCCGGCGCCGTTCGGGCCGATGACGCCGATCTTGGCACCGGGGTAGAACGAGATCGAGATGTCCTCGAGGACCGTCCGATCCGGCGGGTAGTGTCGGGCGAGCCGGTACGACGTGTAGATGAACTCGGGGGGCATGATCGGTCAAGGGTACCGGTCGCGTGGGTGCGCCGGCGTCGGCACCGCGCAGCTGGGGAGTGGCACCTCCGCGGCGGCTACGCCCGCTGGGCCGGTATCCTCCGCTGCGTGAACCCGGTCGCCATCATCGCGTTCGTCGCCGGCGCGCTCGTCGTGGCCCGCGCGATCCTCAGTGCGCTGCGGACGTTCGTCCTCCCGCGCGCGTCGAACGACGTCGTCGCGCGCACCGTCTTCCACGCGACGCGGCGCGCCTTCGACGTGGTCGCCGGCCCGTCGAAGCCCTACGAGCGACGCGATCGGCTCATGGCGTACTTCGGGCCCGTCTCGCTGATCGTCCTGCCGGGCACCTGGATCGTGATCGTCATCGTCGGGTACACGGCGATGTTCTGGGCGATCGGTGTGCCGATCTACGAGGCGTTCGCCGCGAGCGGGTCGTCGCTCCTGACGCTCGGGTTCGTGCACCCCGACCTTCCCGGCACCGACCTCCTCGCCTTCACCGAGGCGACGATCGGCCTCGGTCTCATCGCGCTCCTCATCTCGTACCTGCCGACGATCTACGGCGCGTTCTCGCGACGCGAGCTGCTCGTCAACCTGCTCGAGGTCCGGGCCGACTCCCCGCCTTCCCCGCTCGTCCTCATCACGCGCTTCCATCGGCTGCAGGGACTCGCCGCCCTCGGCGAGATGTGGGAGCGCTGGGAGGAGTGGTTCTCGGATGTCGAGGAGACGCACACGTCCCTGACCGTCCTCGTCCACTACCGTTCGCAGCAGCCCGACCACTCGTGGGTGAACGCCGCAGGCGCGATGATGGACGCAGCGGCGCTCGTCCGGTCCGCGGTCGACGTCCCCATGGACGTCCGGGCGGACCTCATGATCCGGGCGGGCTATCTCGCCGTCAGGCGGATCGCAGGCTTCTTTCGCCTCCCGTTCGACCCGAACCTGCCGCCGGGCACCCCGACGAGCGTCGACCGGGGCCGTTTCGACGCGGCGCTCGAGGTCCTGGAGTCCGCGGGCGTGCCGCTGGTCGCGGATCGCGACAAGGCGTGGCGCGACTTCGATGGCTGGCGCGTGAACTACGACGCCGCGCTCCGTGGCCTCGAGCGGCTGACCGTGGCGCCGACGCCCTGGTGGGAGCGGCCGATGCGATCCGCCTGGGCGACGGACGAGCCCGTGGCAGCCGAGGCGGCCGCCCACGACATCCCGGTCCGGTAGAGGGTTCCGGGGCCGCCGGGTCCGCCGCCCTTCGCGCGCGCTCCGCGTGACCTCAGCGCTTCGTGCGCGCCGCCGCGTTCTCCGCCAGCCGCGTCCGCACGATCCGCGTCACGAGGTCCGCCGGCAACGGCTCGTCGTAGCGGAACCGAAGCGTCCCCTTGCCGGTCGCGTACGCCGCCCCCTCGTCGCCGAGAGCAGCGATCGCCGCCTTGCTGCCGGGGAAGAGACTGTAGTGCTTCGCGAACGCCGCGTAGTAGACGAGGATCCGGCCGTGGTCCCTGAACGCCGGCATCCCGTAGCTGATGCCCTCGGTGGCGTCCGGCGCAGATGTGACGATCGTCCGGCGAAGAGCTTCGAGGGCCGCGCGCGAGCGCTCCGGGAGGGCGGCGAAGTACTCCTCGACGGTGGCGGGGGCGTCCATCGGTCTCCTTCCGCGCGGGGCGCTGCGTCGGCGGATGATTCCACGTCCGCGGTCCCGCGACCAGCCCGGCTGTCGGCGTCCACGGCGACAGGTCCCGGCGCGCTGGTGGCCGCGGCGGTCCCGGCGTTATCGTGGCGGCTTCTCGTCGCCCCCGCGCCGTCCATGGCGCGGACGCCTCGATCGCCCTGTCGGGAGGTTGCCGCCGTGCAGAAGCTGACCCCGTTCCTCTGGTTCGACGACGACCTGGAGGAGGCGCTCGCGTTCTACGCGTCGGTCTTCCCCGACACGGAGGTCGTCGCCGCCAGCCGGGCAGGCGACGGTCCGGCCGCTCCCCTGTTCATGGCGCGATTCCGCCTCCTCGGCCAGGAGCTCCTCGCGATCAATGGCGGGCCGCTCTTCCCGTTCACCGAGGCGTTCTCGCTGTTCGTGGACTGCGAGGACCAGGCCGAGGTCGACCGCCTGTGGGAGGCGCTCACCGAAGGCGGCGAGCCCGGGCGGTGCGGCTGGTTGAAGGATCGCTTCGGGCTGTCCTGGCAGATCGTGCCGCGGCGGCTCGGGGAGCTCATGGGCGACCCCGATCCGGTCAGGGCCGCTCGGGTGCGCGACGCGATGCTCGCGATGGACAGGCTCGATGTCGCCGGCCTCGAGGCCGCGCACGCCGGCGCCGCCTGACCGCGAACGACGGGCTGGACGGCCCTCAGATCACCATCGCGACGCCGGCGCGCGCGCAGGCCGTGCGCAGTCGGTCGTCGATCGTCGCCAGCGGCAACCCGCGCACGGCAGCAAGGTGGAGATACGCCGCGTGGTACGCGGTGAGATCGTGGATCCGCGCGGCCTCGAGGACGCCCCCCGTGGCCGCGGCAAGGTCGACCGGCGCGACCTCCACCGGCAGGGTCGCGAGGAGCGACCTGAGACGGGGCAGCTCCGAGGGATCGATGCGGCCGCGGCGCTCGGCCGTGCGGATGGCGTTCGCCACTTCGAGCGGCCAGTGCGCGGGCGCGACCGCCTCTTCGTTCTCGAGGCGAGCCAGGGCCCGATCCGCATCGGCGCTCGACTCGTCGCCGAAGCACCAGGCGAGCACGACCGACGCGTCGATCACGAACATCAGGACCGGCCCTCGTCGATCAGCTCGCGGATCGTGATGCCTCGGAGGGGATGGCTCTCCCTGAAGGCACGCAGCCCTGCGGCAGCCTCGCGGACCGAGAAGGCGCCGGTCGAGACGGCCGGCACGAGCACGGCCACCGGCACGCCATGCTTCGTGATCGTGATCGTGGCCCCGCCCGCGACCTCGTCGAGCAGGCGTGGCAGGTGGGTCTTCGCCTCGTACGAGCCGACACGTCGCATCATCCGCCCTCGACTGGCTGGTCTCCGACTGGTCTGATACTAGTCTATCTGGCCTTGCTCCCGGTGACTTGCTCCGCGAACAGGCCCCTCGCGGCCACGAGGACGCGGGCCGGATCGGATGCCTGGGAGAGCGCACGGAGCCGCGCGAGTGTCTCCGGCGTGTAGACGCGACGGAACCTCGCGGCGTCGTCTCCCGGGGCGAAGTTGGGCAGCACCCCACCGGTCGACCACGGCGCCATCGCGTCGAGGACGGCCGCCGCGTGCGCGACGACGGCCTCGCCCACCGGAGGCGCGGTGATCCCGATCGTGAGGAGGCTGAAGGCGGCGTCGCCGTGGCAGAAGGCGCTCGCGAGCGTCCCCCCGGCGGCGAGGGCGCCACCGAGCTGGCGGATCTCGACGATCACCTGCGGAGAGCTCGCGTCGGGTCCCGCGACCGCGAGGAGTCGCTCGACCGCCGCCGCGGGCCGACCCTCGAGGAGGGTCGTCGCCTCGTGCGCCGGTAGCGGGTCCACCGGATCCG
>CAIYQJ010000264.1 GCA_903928275.1 uncultured Chloroflexota bacterium | reverse complement strand
CCGCCCCGCGACTCCGCGGCCCCGCGACCCCGCGGCCCCGCGACTCCGTGGCCCCGCGGCCCCACCGACCATCCGACGGAGCCGCCTCGGCTGCCGAGCAGCCGGCCGCTCGGGCCTCCTGGACTCGCCCCGGCCTGCGGCCGAGACGCCTTCGCGTCAACCTTCGTCCTCGCCGACCTGCGACCACGTGCCGGGCGCCTCCTCGCCCCCGCCGAACGTCGGCTCGAGCACGCCGAGCACGGGCTCCGGCACCGCGCCGCCCTCGCGGCGCGTGCGATCGGCCGCCGCCGGGACGTGGACGCCCGGCAGCCCCGCGGCATCCTCGATCCCGCGAAGTCGCCACACCGGCGACAGTAGCGCGGGCAGGAACGCGAAGACGCTGCCGATCCCGCCGACGAGCAGCGCCTCCCGCAGCCCGAACGCGGTGGCGAGCACCCCTCCGAGGATCGAGCCCGCCGGGATCGTCACGGTCGCGACGAACTTCATCGTGGCGTTCATGCGGCCCTGGAGGTGCTCGGGCGTGATCGCCTGCCGGAAGCTCACCTGGTTGACGTTGAAGACGAGGACCGCCCAGCCGAAGAGGATGCCCTGCGCGATGAGGAACGGGATCGGGTCGCCGGGTGGCGCGAGCGGGATGAGGAGCGTGGCCGGTCCGGCCTCCGCCAGGGACAGGACGATGGCGCGGCCCAGCCCAAGTCGCGCCGCGAACCACGACGCGGTCACGGCGCCGACGATGAGCCCCACGTTGCCGATCCCGAACACGAGGCCGATGACCCCGGCGGACAGCCCGAGCACCCGCACCGCGTACAGCAGGAACACGGAGAAGACGACCTGCCCGAACAGGTTCGCCCAGGCCATCGAGAGCGCGATCGCGCGCAGGTACGGGTTCGCGGCGACGTAGCGGACGCCGGCGGCGACCTCGCGGCGGAGGCTTGCGGACGCCGGTGGGTGCATCACCGCGCCGTCGGCGCCGCCGGGATCCGCGGGATCCGAGCTCCCGGCCGTCGTGGATCGGGCGGGCGCCGGCTCGGGCTTTCGGATGAGGAGCAGCGCGATCCCCGACGCGACGAACGTCACCGAGTTCGCGAGGATCGCGATCGGGGCCGTCATGACGCCGATGAGCCAGCCGGCGATGGCCGGACCAGCCGTCTGCGCGATGGACCGCGTCGTCTCGAGCTTGGCGTTGCCGTCGAGGATCCGGTCGCGGTCCACGAGCGACGGCAGGTACGCCTGGTAGGCGATGTCGAAGAAGACCGTGAGCACGCCCACGAGGAAGCCGACGATGTACAGCTGCCAGATCGTGAGGATCCCGAGGGCGTATGCCGCCGGGATCGTGGCGAGGAGGGCCGCCCGGCCGGCATCGGCCGCGATGAGGACGGGCCGTCGTCGGAGCCGGTCGATCCACACGCCCGTAGGGAGCGCGAACAGCACGAACGGCAGGAACTCCATCGTGGAGAGCAGGGCCACCTCGAACGCGGACGAGCCGAGGAAGACGATCGCGACGAGCGGGATCGCGAGCTGGCTCACCTG
>CAIYQJ010000263.1 GCA_903928275.1 uncultured Chloroflexota bacterium | reverse complement strand
GCATGCCGCCTGCGGAGCACGTCCGGCCTGCCCGGCGAGCGGTGTAGGCTACCCTTCGGTCGTCGCTCGCGGAAGCACATGCGCTTCGCGAGCACGAACCAGTCGGGGTGTGGCGCAACGGTGGCGCACGTGCTTTGGGAGCACGAGGATGTGGGTTCGAATCCCACCGCCCCGACCACCCGGAACATGGACGAAGCCCCCGGTCGACGAGCGACCGGGGGCTTCGCGTTCTTCGCCGGATCGGGTCCGGCTCGCGAGCGGCCCCGAGGGACCGGTCGTGGCTAGTTCACGGTGTAGAACTGGCTGGGTGACCAGAAGCTGTTCGAGTTGACGGGCGTCGGCGTTGCCTGCGCCCGGACGTAGAAGCTGCCGGAGGTCGACGCGACCCATGCCCAGCTAGCGACGCCGTTGCTGTCGATCGTCACCCGGGTGGTCCGGTCGAGGACCCAGCTGCTCCCGGACCGGCGGTAGAGCTCGAAGGCGACGACCGCCTTCTGGAGCTCGGGCCGGGCGGGGCGGACGGTCGCAGTGAACGTGGTCGTCGTGCCGCGGCTGATCGTCTGCGTGCTCGTGTTCTGCGGGCGGACGGCGATCGTCTGGCGGACCGTGATGCGGACGATGTTGCTGTTCGTGGTGCCGGCGACCGTGCGGTACCAGAAGTTGCGGATCGGGGTGTACGGCGGCGTCACCGTGGATGTCCCGCTCGACCCGATCGTGAAGTTGCGGACGACGGCGCTGCTGTCGGTGAGGGTCTCCCACGCGGGCGTCCCGGAAGCCGGGTCGGTCGGCGAGACCTGGACCTGGTAGACGGTGCCAGGCGACCCGGTCGTCGTGATGTTGATCCCCTCGCCCCAGTTGATCGCGTTGTTGTTCATGGTCGGCGAGGTGATCGTCAGGGTGAGCGGGCTGGCCGGCGGCTCGGAGGTGACCATGGTGACCTGCCCGGCGCCGCCGGGGAAGACGCCCGGCATCGGAAGCGAGGGGTTCACGAACGTGAGGGCGATGGCGCCGCCCGCGCCGGCCGACGATGCACTGTTCAACGGCCGGACCTGGAGGAGCTGCCCGAAGCTGATCGTGCACACGCTCAGCTGGGAAGGCCCGGTGCGCGCGACGAGCGTGACGGACAGGCCGTCGTTCCCCGAGTAGGCGATCGTGGTCACCGTCTTGTCGCACCCGCTGACCGTGGGCGGCACGAGGCGCGTCTGGTTCCACTGGAAGTTGGCCGGGAGGACGAGCGAGATCCGCTCACCCACTGCCCACGCGCCGATGGAGCCCTCGATGATCGTGGGGCCGGTGAGGGTCGTCCACGCGCCGCTACCGCCGGTGACGGCGGTGTTCGACGCGATCCCCGTGCCGCCGGAGGCCGGCGTCACGATCGGAGGCCCGGAAGGACCCGGCGTGGGGGTGGGGGTGGGGGTGGGGGTCGGGGTCGGGAGAGGCGACTGCGCCATGGAGATGGGGCCCGCGCCGCCAGGGAACACGCCCGGCATCGGAAGTGCCGGGTCGACGAACGTCAGCGCCACCGCGCCCCCGGCGCCGGCCGCCAACGAGTTGGAGATCGGCCGGACCTGGAGCAGGGTGCCGAAGCTCACGGTGCACACCGACAGCGCACTCGGGCCGGACCGCGCCAGGATCGTGATGGTCGCGCCCGACCCGGAGTACACGATCGCGGACGATTCCTTGTCGCAGCTCGTGACGGCGGGGGCCGTGACGCGCGCCGTGTTCCACTCGAAGTTCGCGGGGAGTCCGAGCGTGATCTTCTCGCCGACCGGCCATTCGCCGATCGAGCCCTCGTGGATGGTGGGGCCGGTGAGGGTGGTCCATGCGCCGGACCCGCCGACCCTCGCGGTGTTCGATTGGATAGCGGTACCGCCGGTGATCGGAACGACGGTCGCGCCCGCGGCCGCGACCCCGGTCGCGAGCGGCAGGAGCCCGATCGCGAGGATGGCGGTGCCGCCCACGGCGGCGACTTTCGCTCGGAGAGACATCTGGTACATGCGGATCTGCTGACCTCCTTCGTGTGCCCCGATCGGGGTTCACAGACCCCGTCGACCGATCGAGTGCGAAGCGACCGCCCTGGGAGGGTCCACGAGTCCGCGAGTGACCCGTGCGGTCGTCGTCGCGTGAGGCACCGCCGCACAGGGCGACGCAGGATCAACCGTACTGCAAACTACGTAGGCCGTCATCCCCCCAAATGGGTTACGGTCCGAACTTGCGCGAACGCGTACGAACCGTGTATTGGCCCCGCTGGGATGGAGATGGGAGCCCGCCCGGCGCGAGCAGGGCGAAGAGGGACGCCGTTCACGGCACGAAGAGGTACCCGACGACGGGCCAGAGCGGCGGGTCGAACGCGGACGCCCAGCCGAACTGGTCGTCGACCTTGCTCGCCAGCGGGATGCGCGACACGACGCCTTCAGCGGCCAGCCCGTCCCGCGGACGCGCCAAGGACCGCGGGCGTGGCCTCCGGGCCGCACAACGTACACTCGAAGCCGCCGCGTCCGGTCGGCTGGTCGTGGAGCGCGAGCGGGCGCCGGCTGGCGAGGGGGGAAGGGGGAGATGCACGTGAACGGCGGCACCGTCCGGACGCCGCGTGACGATCGCACCGCGCCACCGTCGCGCCCGGTGAGCCGCGCGTGATGCCGGCCGACCCCTCCGCGCCGACGCCGTCCGCCCCGGGCCTCGTCCCGGTCTGGCTCGCGAACCTCGCGGCGTTCGGGTGGCGGAT
>CAIYQJ010000262.1 GCA_903928275.1 uncultured Chloroflexota bacterium | reverse complement strand
TTCCGGCGGGCCTTCCATCTCCATGACCCGGAGCGGTTCGAGCGCCGCCATCTCGTGGTGGTGCACGAGCACTGCGAGCAGCCCCTCGGCGAGGCGGCATGTGATCACGACGAAGGTTCCCCGATCCGTGACGGCCACGCCGGCGTGATGGCCCTGGTCGCTGCCTGGACCGGCGAGCCGGGCTGCTCCGAGCTGCGCTGCCTGGAGTAGACCCCGGCACGTGGGGGACTGGCGCTCTCGTCTCACGGCCAGGGGCGATCCTCCGAGCGGCTGGTCGAGGAGCGGCCAGGAGACTGCTGATCCCCCCGAAGCCGCCGCAGCCGGGTCAGCCCGCGAGGATCGGGGGTGGCAGCGGCGCCGCGCATGCGCGGCGGGCGTCCTCGGGTGACGCACAGGACAGATGTTTGACAGGTATGCCAAGTCTGCGCATTCTGTGGGTTCAGGAAGGGGCGAGCAGATGAAGCCTTACTACAGCGTCAGCGAGCTCGCGGCCGAGTTCGGCGTCTCGAAGGAGACTGTCCGGTCATGGATCGACAAGCGGCTGCTCCCGGCGGTCCAACCCGCGGGTCCGAACGGGGCGTACCGGATTCCAGGTGGCGCGCTGCAGAAGTTCCGAGAGCGAAGCGAACGACCGGCGAAGCCGATGACTCTGACCCCGACGCCGCGCATTCAGCGGCTCACGCCCGACGAGTTCTACGCCGCCTCGATCGAGCCCGTCCTCCGCGCGACCGGGCTGACCGCCGACGACTTGGTGCGACGGCTGGCGTCCGACCACGAACTCGTGACCCAGTACCCCTCGTTCGCGACCGACTACGGTGCGTACGTGAGGGCCATCGCGAAGGTCGCGACAGACAACGCTCGTCTCAGGACCGTACGTGCCTGACGAAGTCCAACGACTCTGGAGCGCGCGGGTCGACACGATCCGTCTCGCCGCGGAAGAGTCCGGACTCCTCGATACTCGCCGCCTCGTGTCCCAAGGGGACGCCGTCGGCGGGACGATCAAGATCCACGTCGAGTTCGCCTTCTCGAAGCTCGATGACGGGACCTCGGTCCTGCAACTGGGACCTTACCGAGCACGCGTTCACGTTCCGGACGGGGCGAGGCTGAGAGCGTTCGGCTCCGCCTCCGATCGTCGGACCTCGGCGCACGCCGGACACCTGGTCCGTCGTCGCCTACGCTGCGGCGACCACGACGAACGAGGCGAGCGCCATGTCGGAGCGCGCGGTCATGTCTGTGCGCTGAGGTCCCCCGGGAGGGGCGTCTCCAGCGCCTCCGCGAAGGCGGACCGCAGGTCCTCGGGGAGGGCGTCCACGCCCATCGCCCGCCGGAGCCCCTCCGGGTCGTGGCGGTTCCGCGTGAGGAGGCGCGTCACCTCCGACACGGTCACGCGGGCGGGGTGGCGCTCCACGAGCTCGATCGGATCGAACGCGCCCACGTCGCCCTCGGCCAGGATGCGCAGGTAGTAGCCGGTCCGGCCGCTGACGAGGAACCGGCGCAGCATGCCGGGGTCGTCGAACTTGATGCCCAGCTTGAAGCACGGCAGCCGGGGCTGGACCACGAGGAGCTCGGCGGAGCCTGCGCGCAGCCGATCGCCGATGCAGATCGCATCCTCGAGCGGCAGCCCCGAGACGGTGAGATTCTCCCCGAACGCGCCGGCCGACAGCGGGCGGCCGAGCTCCAGCTCCCAGGCGGGGTAGTGCTCGGACGGGTAGACGTAGACGGCCTTGTCCGGGCCGCCGTGGACGGTGAGGTCCGCCTGGCGATCGCCGTCGAGGTTGACGCCGGCCACGCGGACGCGCCCGGTGACGGGCTCCTTGAAGATGGCGGTCGACACCGTGTCGCCCCGCCACGGGACCTCGCGCGGAAGGCCGACATTGACCGAGACGATGCGGCTGGTCTGCATGGAGCCAACCATAGCGTCGTGCGTGCGGGCCGCCATCGAGGCTCGAAGCACCTCGAGTCGCCGGCGCGGCAGCCCGTACCGCACCTGTCGGCCCTCCAGGCCGAGCAACCCTCAGGAGAACCGCTCGAAGCGCACCA
>CAIYQJ010000261.1 GCA_903928275.1 uncultured Chloroflexota bacterium | reverse complement strand
TCACGCCGATCTCCTGGATGCGCGACGCGGTCGTCTACCAGGTCTTCCCGGATCGCTTCGCGAACGGCGACCCCGCGAACGACCCGTCCCCGAACGCGCCGCGGTACGGCTACCCGACGGACGCGAGCGCGCGGATCGTCCTCCGGCCGTGGGGAGCGCTGCCCGAGCAGCCGGCCGCCGGCCGCGACTACTACGGCGGGGACCTCGAGGGGATCCGGCGCCGGCTGCCCTACATGGAGGGTCTCGGCGTCACCGTGCTCTACCTGAACCCGGTCTTCACGGCTGCGTCGAACCATCGCTACGACACGCGCGACTACTCGGCGATCGACCCGAGCCTCGGGACGCCCGCCGAGTGGGACCGTCTCGTCAGCGAAGCGGGCGCGGCAGGGATCCGGATCCTGCTCGACGGGGTCTTCAACCACGTCTCGTCGGACTCGCCGTACTTCGACCGCTACGGGCACTTCCCGGCGCTCGGCGCGTGCGAGTCGGTCGCGTCGTCGTACCGCTCCTGGTTCCTCTTCCTCAAGCAGGCGGACGGGCCGTGCGCCGGCCCCGACGGGCCGCACACGATGGGCTACATCGCGTGGGCGAGCGACGGCACCCTGCCGGTCCTCAACAAGCGCGCCGCCGGCGTCCGCGACCTCGTCATGACCGGCCCGAACGCCGTGGCGCCCGGGTGGCTCCGGGAAGGGGCCGCGGGCTGGCGCCTGGACGTCATGACCGACCCTTCGTTCCCCGACGGTTTCTGGCAGGAGTTCCGCGGCATCGTGAAGGCCACGGCGCCGGACGCCCCGATCATCGCCGAGGCCTGGAAGCGCGACGAGGCGCTCCCCTTCATCCGCGGCGATACCGCCGACGGGACGATGGGCTACCGGTTCCGCAACGCGGTCATCGGGTACCTCGGGACGATCGACCACCGGGGCTTCCCCGACGACGGCGAGTCGCAGCAGCCCCCGAGCGTCTTCGCCGGCAAGATCCTCTCGATCCTCGAGGACGAGCCGGCCGCCGCGGTCGCGTCCACCCTGGACCTGCTCGATTCGCACGACACCGAGCGCGCCCTGTGGTCCCTCACGCCCGGCGACCCCACGCGGGCGGCCAGGGAGCTCGACCCCAGGAACGTCGAGATCGGGCGGGCCCGGCTGCGTCTCGCGAGCCTCGTCCAGTTCACGATGCCCGGGCCGCCCACGATCTACTACGGCGACGAGATCGGCATGACCGGGGACACCGACCCCGACGACCGGCGCACATTCCCCGTCCTCCCGGGCGAGGGCGCGGCGGCGAACGGGCCGGCCGGCCTCCTCGCCCCGGGGGCAGGGAAGCCGGACGACGCGCTGCGCACGTGGTACACGAAGCTCGCGGCGGTGCGCCGGGCGAACCCGGTGCTCCGGACCGGCGACGTCCGCTTCCTCCTTGCCGACGACGCGACGCGGGCGGTGGCCTGGGAGCGCAGCGGTCCGGACGGCCTCGCGATCGTCGCGGTGAACCCGGACCCCACGAAGGCACGGACCATGCGCATCCCGCTCGACCACGCCGGGACCGGCGGCGCGCCGCTGCGCGACGGTGTCGCGTTCTCGGACGCGATGGCGCAGCGGGCCGCCACGAGCGGCGGCGGCGTCCTCGAGGTGACCGTCGGGCCGCTCTCATCGGCGATCCTCGTCGCGGACCCCGGGCAGGACTTCGCCGGCCCGGCAGCCCCGACCGGCGCGTCCGCGCAGCCGGTGGAGGGCGGCGCCGCGAAGCTGGCCTGGGAGACCGCGAGCGGCGTGGCGTCCTGGGAGGTCTACCGTTCGCCGGTCTCGGGCGGCGGATACGCGGCGATCGGCACGACGGACACGCCGTCGTTCCGCGAC
>CAIYQJ010000260.1 GCA_903928275.1 uncultured Chloroflexota bacterium | reverse complement strand
GCGGCCCCCGCCGCCCCGGCCCAGTCGGACATGATGGTCCAGCTCAAGCAGTTCGCCGACCTCCACGCCGCGGGCGTCCTCACCGACGAGGAGTTCGCGGCCGCCAAGGCGAAGGTCCTCGCCGGGGGCTGAGGCCCGCGCACTCGCGCCGCGAGGTCCGACCCGAGGCCGGGCGGACGGCCGTGGCGCCACACATGGCGATCCGGACGCAGGCAGACGCCTGCGGACGCTGAGATGCACCCGCGCAGGGATCGTGAAGGAGATCGAGATGGCAGACAAGCAGGTGGTCCTGGGGACCTTCGCCGACGAGGCAGCCGCGGACGCGGCGGTCGTCTCGCTCAAGGAATGGGACAAGGCGAGCGACGAGGTCAAGCTCAGCGCGATCGGCGTCCTCGTCCTCGACGATGCCGGCCAGATCAAGGTGCACAAGCTCGGGACGCGGAGCATCGGCAAGGGTGCGGGCATCGGCCTCGTCCTCGCGATCGTGGCACCGCCCACGCTGCTCGCCGGCCTCGTCGGCGGCGGCGTCATCGGGGCGTTCCACCACAAGGGCCTCGGTCTGACCGACGAGGATCGCGAGCGGATCGCCGCGGAGCTCACCGGCGGCAAGGCCGCCGTCGGGGTCCTCGCCAACGTGGACGAGGCCGGCATCGTCTCCGGCAAGCTCGCCGAGCTCGGCGGAGAGGTCGAGGCCTACGCGGTGACCGACGAGGCCCTCGAGGCCGTCGCGGCTGCTGCGCCGCCCGAGGCCGCCGACGCCGCGGCTCCGGCCGCAGAGGGCTGACCTACCCACACGTCGCCGACACAGTCTGGTGGGAGCATCCGGAGCCGTCGTGTCGCCCCTGACCGGGGAGGCCCGACGGCTTCGCCCTGCGCTTCCCTGGACGGATCGCATCGCTCGCCGGTAGTCGCGTGACGAGGCCGGATGGCCCCGTCGGCGGGCTCCGCCACTGATCGATGCTCACACACCGACGACAGGAGACAAGGAGCACTCGATGCCGATCGTCGAATACCCCGCGGGCGCGCCATTCCCCGGCGTGATCGGCCGGACGGCCGACGAATCGAGCCCGGCCTGGCCGGCGCCGACGCGCGCGCGCGAGGGCGCCCCGAACGTGCTGTTCGTCGTCCTCGACGACACCGGGTTCGGTCAGCTCGGCTGCTATGGCAGCCCGATCGCCACCCCGAACTTCGACGCGCTCGCCGCCGGCGGCCTCCGCTTCAACAACATGCACACGACGGCGCTCTGCTCGCCGAGCCGCTCGTGCATCGTCACCGGGCGGAACCACCACAGCAACGGCATGGCGTGCATCACCGAGCTCGCCACCGGCTATCCCGGCTACAACGGTGTCATGCCCTTCGAGAACGGGATGCTCTCGGAGATGCTCGTCGAGCACGGCTACGGCACGTACATGGTCGGCAAGTGGCACCTGACGCCGAGCAACCAGGAGACGGCGGCGGGTCCGTACGACCGCTGGCCGCTCGGGCGCGGCTTCCAGCGCTTCTACGGCTTCCTCGGCGGCGATACGAGCCAGTGGTACCCGGAGCTCGTGTACGACAACCACCCGGTCGAGCCCCCGCGGACGCCCGAGGAGGGCTACCACCTGACCGAGGACCTGGTCGACAGGTCGATCGAGTTCATCACCGACCTCCGGCAGATCGACCCGGCCAAGCCCTTCTACCTGCACCTCTGCTTCGGGGCCACCCACGCGCCGCACCACGTGCCGGCGGAGTGGGCGGACAAGTACGCCGGCCAGTTCGACGACGGCTGGGACGCGTATCGCGAGAAGGTCTTCGCCCGCCAGAAGGAGCTCGGCGTCCTGCCCGCCGACGCGGAGCTGTCGCGCCACGATCCGGACGTGCCCGACTGGGCGTCCCTGTCGCCCGACGCCCGGCGGCTCTACAGCCGGATGATGGAGGTGTTCGCCGGGTTCCTCAGCCACACCGACCACCACCTCGGGCGGCTGCTCGACTTCCTGCGCGACGAGGGTGTCCTCGACAACACGATCGTCATGGTCATCTCCGACAACGGCGCGAGCGCCGAGGGCGGCCCGACCGGGACGACGAACGAGGCGCAGTTCTTCAACAATGCCCAGGAGACGCTCGAGGAGAGCCTGGCGGTCATCGACGAGATCGGGGGACCGAAGCACTTCAACCACTATCCCTGGGGCTGGACGTTCGCTGGCAACACGCCCTTCCGGCGCTGGAAGCGCGAGACCTACCGTGGCGGCTCCACCGACCCGTTCATCGTCTCCTGGCCGGCCGGGATCAAGGCGCGCGGCGAGGTCCGCAGCCACTACGCCCACATCATCGACATGGTGCCGACCGTCCTCGACCTGCTCGGCATCGAGCCGCCGGCGGCGATCCGGGGCGTGACCCAGGCGCCGATCGAGGGCGTGAGCTTCGCCGGGGCCCTCGACGACCCCGCCGCTCCCGAGCGGCATCACGTCCAGTACTTCGAGATGCTCGGCCACCGGGCGATCTACAAGGACGGCTGGCGGGCGGTCTGCCCGTGGCCGGGCCCGTCCTTCGCCGAGGCCGGCACCGGGTTCGGCAACCCGATCCCGGCCGAGAAGCTCTCCGAGCTCGACGCCAGGGGCTGGGAGCTCTACCACGTCGACGAGGACCCGGCGGAGAACCACGACCTCGCGGCGGAGCACCGCGACAAGCTCATCGAGATGATCGGCACCTGGTACGTCGAGGCCGGCAAGTACGGGGTCATGCCGGTCGACGGCAGCGGCCTTCAGCGGATGATGGCCGAGAAGCCGCTCGTCTCGCTGCCGCGCGATCGCTATACGTACCGACCCGGCACCCAGTCCATCCCGAACTTCGCCGCGCCGCGCCTCTTCAATCGTCCGCACAGCATCACCGCCTCGGTCGAGATCCCCGAGGGCGGTGCCGAAGGCGTCCTCTTCTGTCAGGGAACCGCCGCGGGCGGCTACTCGCTCTACGTCAAGGGCGGCCGGCTGCACTACGTCCACAACTACGTCGCCCGGCAGGCGTTCAGCGTCTCGTCGCCCGATCCGCTGCCGGCCGGGCGGCACGAGCTCCGGTTCGAGTTCGAGCCGACCGGGCAGCCCGACATGCCCCACGGCAAGGGCGTCCCGGCCCGGCTCCAGCTGTACGTGGACGGCGCGCTCGTCGCCAGCGCCGACGCGCCGTACACCACGCCGTTCATGTTCAACCCCGGCGGCGTCAGCTGCGGCCACAATCCCGGATCACCCGTCACCCCCGACTACCCGAGCCCGTTCGCGTTCACCGGCGGTCTCGAAAAGGTCGTGGTCGACGTCAGCGGGGAGCTCATCGTCGATTCGGAGGCCGAGCTCCGGATGCACATGGCGCGCCAGTAGGCTCCCTCGGGACCCGGTCCCGACGATCCACGATCGGCGGGTGAGACCGGAAGGCACACAGAGAAGGGCGGAACGGATGACCGAGCGATCGATCGACGAGCTGGGACCCATCGACTACCTGGTCGTGGAGTTCCCGGCGGGGCAGCAGAACTTCACCGGAGCGGCAGCCCTGGAGCTGCTCCGGCTCCACGACGCCGGGATGATCCGGGTCATGGACCTGGTCCTCATCGGCAAGGGCCCCGACGGGACCGTCATGGCCCAGGAGCTCGGCGACCTCGAGGACATGGGAGAGTTCGCCCGGCTCGAGACCGAGCTGGCCGAGACCCTGGCTGAGGAGGACGTCCTGAAGTTCGGCGAGGTCATGCAGCCCGGGAGCATGGGCGCCGTGCTCGTGTACGAGAACCTGTGGGCCGCACCGTTCGGGTCCGCTCTCCGCCACGCCGGCGGCCAGCTGATCGCCAACGGGCGGATCCCGATCCAGGCCATCATCGCCGCGATCGAAGCCGACGAGGCCCTCGCGGCAGGAGGTATCTGACATGCCGCTCAGGCCGTCCCGCGTCGCCAAGGCCGCGGTCGTCACTGCTGCCGTCACGCCCGGTCCGTCCCCGGTCGCCAAGGCGGCAGTGGTCGGCGCGGCCGTCTCACCCGGCCCCTCGCCGGTCGCCAAGGCTGCCGTCGTCACGGCGGTGGTCACCCCCGGCCGCCGCCGCTTCTAGCGCCCATGCCGGCCGCGGGCCGGTGACGCACCGGGAGGCCCCGGCCGGGTGACCTGGCCGGGGCCTCACCGCAGGGAGCCCCCGCGAGCGAGATGGGCGAACGGACCACGGGACCGATGCCCGCGGACGGCCACGCCCGGCGGCGCCTTCCTTCGTGGCGGCCATCCCCTTCGTCAGCCTCGATCGCGGCTGCGACCGGACGTGGCTCCGGCCCGACGTCGTGGCGGCGCTCACCGCCTGGGCGCTCGTGGTCCCCCCATGGCTCGCGTACTCGCAGCTGGTGGGGCTCGACACGGTCGTCGGGCTCCACGATCCCCCGGGTCTCCCGCCGCTCGGCCCGCCGGATGTGCCCGCATGTGACCTCGGAGCCCTTGTCCTCCCCGCGCTTCGCGCCCGCGCGCCTCGTCTTCGCCGACAGCGGCGTGACCGGGCGGGTCCCCACGCGGCGCGGCGGGTATCGCGTGAACGTGAACGGCGGGTCCTTCGCGCTCGGCGCACCGCGGCGCCGCGTACGCCCGTGACGGCGCGCCGGCGGCGCGCGAGACTGTCCGCACGACACCGGACGCCAGGAGGGGGACCATGAACGATCGGCCGGACGGGACCGGGATCGCGCCGCACGCGGCACCTGAGCAGATGGCCGCGACCACCTCGGGCGGCGGGCCGGCGTCGGGCGTGCAGGCGGCCCTGACCGCAGACATCGGTCCCGACGCGGACGGCACGCCGGTCACCCGGGCCCATCCGGTCCACCCCTACGTCCACGTCGTCGTCATCGCGGTCATCGGGGC
>CAIYQJ010000259.1 GCA_903928275.1 uncultured Chloroflexota bacterium | reverse complement strand
GCGGCCCCCGCCGCCCCGGCCCAGTCGGACATGATGGTCCAGCTCAAGCAGTTCGCCGACCTCCACGCCGCGGGCGTCCTCACCGACGAGGAGTTCGCGGCCGCCAAGGCGAAGGTCCTCGCCGGGGGCTGAGGCCCGCGCGACCGGACAGCCCCGACCTCCCTGCCTGCGTTGGCTACGCCGCCGGCCAGGGCGAGGGAATATCCGATTCGCGGACAGGGAGTCCGCAACGATGTCCCGAGTGGCACGCATGGGGGGTGCGCGCCGGGACTGGGAAGGAGATCCGGATGACTGAGAAGCAGGTGGCCCCGACCTCTTCGCCGACGAAGGCGCAGCCGGCACCGGCCGCCCCGGCCGCCCCGGTCGCTCCGGCCCGGGCGAACATGATGGTCCAGCTCAGGCAGTTCGGCGAGCTCCACGCCGCGGGCGTCCTCACGGACGAGGAGTTCGCGTTGGCCAAGGCGAAGGTCCTCGCCGGGGCCTGACCTCCCGCCACCGACGACCCGTCCGAAGGGGGCGACCGCGCTCGGCGCGGCCGCCCCCTTCTCTCATCCCGCCGTTTCGCCCCCGTCGCCGAGGAACGCGAGGACCCGCGTCCACGCGTCGGCGGAATCCGCCGCGTACTCGGCGTGCTTCCGGTCGAAGAAGGAATGCGGCGCGCCGGCATACGTGACGAGCTCGTGCGGTACCGCGGCTGCAGCCAGCGACGCTTCGAACGTCGCGATCGCCTCCGGCGGGATCCCCGGGTCGCCTCCGCCGAAGAGGCCGAGGACGCGCCCCGCCATCCGGTCCGTCAGGTCCGCGGGCGCGGGGACGTCCGACCGCGTCGACCCCACCGGCCACCCGTAGAACCCCACCACGCCGTCGAGCTCGAGGCCCATCGTGGCCGCGTCGAACGAGAGCCGTCCGCCGAAGCAGAAGCCCACCGCGTGGAGCCGCGTCACTCGCCCTCCGGTCGCGGTGCGGAGCGCGGCCGCAGCCGCCGCGACGTCGGCGGCGAGGGTCGCGTAGCGCGTCTGCGCCACGTGCTCCATGAAGGCGAAATCCTCGCCGCGGTCGTCGTCGGGCGCGGTCCGGCCGAAGTAGTCGATCGCGATGGCGTCCACGCCGGCTTCGGCGAAGCGCAGCGCGAGCTCCTCGTAGTACGGGTGGAGGCCGCGCACGTCAGGCAGGACGACGATCCCGGCGCCCGTCGGCGCGGCCGCCCGCGCCATGAAGGACCGGAACGTCGCGCCGTCCGCCGCGGTGACACGGACGTCGGCGTGGTCGAGGGCGCCGCCCGTGATCGGGGCGATGGGCGGGCGGCTGTCGAGATCGAAGCACACGGTGGGGACCTCCGTGCCGGGATGGATGGGCCGCGATGGTACGCCGGGGCGCGGGACGACGTCCACGAGCCGTCGGGCGCCCGCGCTTCACGTGCCCGGCCCACGAGCGCGGCCCGGGTAGAATGCGCGGCATGCCTCCGACCCCGTCCGCGCAGCTCGTCGTCATGAAGTTCGGCGGCTCGTCCGTCGCGACCGCCGATCGGATCCGCCACGTGGCCCGGCGCATCGCGCGCGAGCGTGCCCGCGGCTCCGACCTCGTGGTCGTCGTCTCCGCGATGGGGGACACCACCGACGAGCTCCTCGCGCTCGCCCACGCGATCACCGACGAGCCCGACCCCCGCGAGCTGGACCTCCTCCTCGGCACTGGCGAGCACCAGAGCGCCACGCTCGTGTCGATGGCGCTCCACGCCCTCGGCGTGGACGCGATCAGCCTCACCGGCGCGCAGGCCGGCATCAGCACGGACGGGCGCTACGGCAAGGCGCGGATCGCCGACATCGACCCGCGGCGCGTGCGCGGCGAGATCGCCGCGGGGCGCGTCGTCATCGTCGCCGGCTTCCAGGGCATCGCCCGGACCACCACGCCCATCGCCGGCGAGGCGTCAGGGGCGGATCGCCCGGCGGGCGCCATCCCGTCCGAGACGGCGGCGGACGTCGCGGAGCTCACGACGCTCGGCCGCGGGGGGTCGGACACGACCGCCGTGGCCCTCGCGGCCCGGCTCGGCGCGGACCGTTGCCAGATCTTCACCGACGTCCGCGGCATCTACACCGCCGACCCGCGCCTCGTCCCCGGCGCGCGCCAGCTGTCGGTCATCGGCTACGAGGAGATGCTCGAGCTCGCCTACCAGGGCGCCCAGGTGATGAACGTCCGCGCGGTCGAGCTCGGCTGGGTGGACGGCGTCGTCATCGAGGTCCTCAGCAGCTTCGAGGACGCGCCCGGCACCCTCATCAAGGAGGACCCCATCGTGGAGCAGCGCAACAAGGTGCGCGGGCTCGCCCATGACCGCAACGTCGCGAAGATCACCCTGGTCGACGTGCCGGATCGGCCGGGCGTCGCCCGTACCGTCTTCCAGCCCCTCGCGGACGCGGCGATCAACGTGGACATGATCGTGCAGAACGTGGGCCACGGCGGCTCCACCGACCTCTCGTTCACGGTCCCCAAGGTGGAGCTCGCGAAGGCCAAGCGGATCCTCGAGCCGATCGTCCGCGATCTCGGCTTCCGCGAGATGACGACGGATTCGTCGGTCGCCAAGGTGTCGATCATCGGGGCCGGCATCCAGAACGCGCCCGGCTATGCCGCCCGGATGTTCGGCGCGCTCGCGGATGCCGGCGTGAACATCGAGATGATCTCCACGTCGGAGGTCCGGATCACGACGATCGTCGCGGAGGACGACGTGGAGACCGCGGTGCGCGCTCTTCACGAGGCGTTCGCGCTCGCGACCCCGGACCCGGTGGACGCCGGGGCGGCGGAGGCCGCCGCCTCCTGACCGGTCGGCCCGCCGCCATCGCACGTCGCACCCTGGAGATCCGCATCGCGTGACGCCCCCGTCCCTCGTCTCCCGCAGCGAACGCTTCGCCGCCATCCCGTCGACGAACGACGTCGTCGCGGGCTGGCTGGCCGATGGCGTCGACGAGGTGTGCCTCGCGCTCGCCGACGAGCAGACGGCCGGCCGGGGGCGCCGGGGGCGCACCTGGGTCGCGCCGCCGGGGACATCGCTCCTCGCGTCGCTCGGGTTCCGACCGGCGTGGATCGCGACCGACCGCGCCTGGCGGATCGCGGCGACGCTCAGCCTCGCGATGGCCGACGCCGCCGAGGACGTGGCCGGCCTGGCCGACCGGACGGTCCGGCTGAAGTGGCCGAACGACCTCGTGGCCGTCGACCCGGACGGCGGCGACGGAGCGAGCCGCAAGCTCGGCGGCGTCCTGGGTGAGTCCTCGGGGCTCGGCACCGACGACCCGCGCGTCGTCGTGGGGATCGGCGTGAACGCCGACTGGCCGGGATCCGACTTCCCGCCCGACCTCGCCACGACGATGACGAGCCTGTCCGTCCTCGGTGGCGGCCGGCCGATCGCCGCCGGGGACCTGCTCGACGCGTTCCTCGCGCGCCTCGAGCCGCGCGTCGAGGCACTGCGCGGCGGCCGCTTCGACGTCGCGGACTGGACGGCGCGTCAGCTCGTGCGCCGCACGCGGGTGCGGCTCGTCCGCGGGACCGATCCGGTGGAGGGCGAGGACGTCACCGCGATCGGCGTGGACCCGCTCACCGGCGCCCTCGTCGTCGAGGACGCGGCGGCGCCCGGCGGCGAGCGCCAGGTGCATGCGGGCGAGATCGTCCACATGCGGGCGTTGGTGTAACGGGATGGCTCGCGTGGTGTTCGGAAGGAAGGAGAGGGATGGCGGTCGCCGGTCGGCCGTCGCCGGCTCGGACGTCGCCCGGCTGGATCCCGACCTCCGACTCGTGCGAGCCGCCCAGGCGGACCCGCTCGAGTTCGAGGCGCTCTACCGGAAGTACGTGGCGCAGGTCTACTCGTTCGCGCTGTACGAGCTGCGCGACCACCACGAGGCGGAGGATGTGACGGAGCGGACCTTCATGCTCGCGCTCTCCGGGATCCCGCGGTTCCGCGACGGTGCTGACGCGCCCGGCGGTCCCGAGGACGGACCCGCCTGGACCGGTTCCTCGTTCGCGGGGGCGACCGGCGCTTCCATGTTCCGCGCCTGGCTCTTCCGGATCGCGCGCAACGTCATCGCCAACCACCGGCGGGCGACGAGGCGGCGGCCGGTCGCCCCGCTGGAGCTCGCGGCGATGGTGGCGGACCCGCTCGACGTCGCGAACGAGACCGAGGTCCGTGACG
>CAIYQJ010000258.1 GCA_903928275.1 uncultured Chloroflexota bacterium | reverse complement strand
TCTCGGGCTCCTCGGAGAGGACCGCCGCGAGCGCGCGGACGGCTCTCCCGGCGCCCGGGACGGCGCCGACGTGCGCGTCGAGGCACCGGCCGCCGGCGCCGAAGCGTGACGGCTCCGGCCGACTTCCGCGTCGTCGTCCCGCCACCCGGGGACGGAAGCACCCGCGGCCGGGTCGGACGGCTCACGCTCCCGCACGGCGTCGTCGAGACGCCGGCGTTCATGCCGGTGGGGACGAACGCCACGGTGAAGGCCATGAGCCCGGACGACCTTCGCGCGGCAGGCGCCTCGATCGTCCTCGCGAACACGTACCACCTGTACCTGCGGCCCGGGCACGAGCGCATCGCGCGCCTCGGTGGCCTCCACGCGTTCATGGGCTGGGACCGGCCCATCCTCACCGACTCGGGCGGCTTCCAGGTCGTCTCGCTCGGCGATCTCCGCACGATCGACGACGACGGAGCCACGTTCCGAAGCCACCTGGACGGGTCTCTCCACAGGTTCACGCCGGAGCACGCGATCGCCGTCCAGGAGGCGCTCGGGGCGGACGTCGCGGTCGCGCTCGACCAGCCCGTGCCGCCCGCATCCTCGGGCCGCGCGGTCGTCGCCGAGGCCACGCGGCGCACTCACGCGTGGGCCGTCCGCTCCTTCGACGCGCACCATCGGCCTGACCAGGCGCTCTTCGGCGTCATCCAGGGCGGCCTCGACCGCGAGCTCCGCGAGGAGTCCACCGCGTTCATCGCGGCCATCCCGTTCGACGGGCTCAACATCGGTGGCCTCGCCGGCGACGAGAGTCCGGCGGAGCGGGCGGCCGTGCTCGACATCGTGGTCCCGCTCCTCGAGGCTGATCCGCGACCCCGCTATCTCATGGGCCTCGGATCGCCGCTCGACCTCGTCGAGGCCGTTGACCGCGGCGTGGACCTGTTCGACTCGGTCCTGCCGGCGCGCGTCGCGCGGAACGGCCAGCTCTGGGTCCCCGGCGGCCGCCTGAACATGAAGAACGCCGAGCTGCTCGACGATCCACGACCCGTCCAGGATGACTGCCCGTGCCTGCTGTGCCGCGGCTTCTCGCGCGCCTACCTCGCGCACCTGTTCCGCGCACGGGAGCTGCTCGCGTACCGCCTCGCGACTTGTCACAACCTCACGTTCACCCTAGAGTTCATGGGGAGGATCCGGCGCTCTCTGGGCGCCGGCACCTTTCCCGCCGACCTTCCCGGGCTTCGGGCGCGCGCACCTCGGATGGGCCGCCATGGATCCGTGGTCGAGTCGGCGTGAAGGCAGGACCACCATGATCGCGTGGGTCGGGAGGCACCGGGATGGGTTCGCGAGACCGTCCACACAAGGAAGCCAAGAAGAAGCCCAAGGAGGCTTCCGCCAAGAAGACGCAGGACTTCCTCGAGCCGCCGACGAACGTCGAGGTGATCAAGCCCCGACGCAAGGAGAGGACGGTCGTCGAGGAGGCGCCGGAGTCCGAAGAGAGCTGACGGTCCGGTCGGTCGTCGTCGCGACGCCCGCTCCACCGCGCCGTCGCGTGCACGGGGAGGAGCGACCACGATGACCACCGCCGGGGAGCGTGTGACCGAGGCGCGGGCCGGGGCGGACCGCCAGAAGGCGGTCGATGCCGCGATCCTCGCGATCGAGAAGCAGTTCGGCCGCGGATCCATCATGAAGCTCGGATCCACCGAGCGACAGTCGGTCGACTTCATCCCAACGGGATCGATCGCGCTCGACCTTGCGCTCGGCGTCGGCGGCATCCCGCGCGGACGCGTCACCGAGATCTTCGGCCCGGAGTCGTCGGGCAAGACCACCGTCTGCCAGCACGTGATCGCGGAGGCGCAGCGGCGGGGCGGCGTCGCGGCCTTCATCGACGTCGAGCATGCCCTGGACCCCGGCTATGCGCGGGCGTGCGGCGTGAACGTCGATGAGCTCCTCGTCAGCCAGCCGGACACCGGCGAGCAGGCGCTCGAGATCACCGAGACGCTCATCCGCTCCGGCGGCGTGGACGTCGTGGTGGTCGACTCGGTCGCGGCGCTCGTGCCGCGCGCGGAGATCGAGGGCGAGATGGGCGACAGCTTCGTCGGCATCCAGGCACGCCTCATGAGCCAGGCGCTGCGGAAGCTGACTGGCGCCGTGAGCCGGTCGACCACGTCGCTGGTCTTCACGAACCAGCTGCGCGAGAAGATCGGCGTCATGTTCGGCAACCCGGAGACCACGCCCGGCGGCCGGGCGCTCAAGTTCTACGCGAGCGTCCGCCTTGACATCAGGCGGATCGAGACGATCAAGACCGGCACCGAGTCCATCGGCAGCCGCGTGCGCGTGAAGGTCGTGAAGAACAAGGTCGCGCCGCCGTTCCGCGTCGCCGAGTTCGACGTCATGTACGGCGAGGGGATCAGCCGCGAGGGTGGCCTCCTCGACGTGGGAGTCGCGATGGACGTGGTCACGAAGACCGGCTCGTGGTTCACGTTCGGCGACACGCGGCTCGGCCAGGGGCGGGAGGCCTCCAAGGACTTCCTCCGTTCGAACCGGGACGTCGGCGCCGAGATCGAGCGCCTCATCCGGGCCCGCGTCGCCGAGGCGCGGATCCCGGTCGAGGGCATCGAGGAGGCCGAGTAGTCCGGGTGGCCGGCGCCGACCGACCCACCCGGGGTCGTCGCCCGGCGCCCGAGACGCGCGAGGACGCACGCGGACGGCGCGGCGAGGTCGCTGATCCGGAGGTGGTCCTCGCGGCGGCGGCGCGCCTTCTCGAGTCGCGACCCCGCTCCGTCGCCGAGGTGCGTGGGCACCTCGTCCGCTCCGGGTACCGTGCCGATCTCGTCGAAGAGGCCCTGGCGAGCCTCCTGCGGCTCGGATACCTCGACGACGA